>NZ_VFEB01000045.1:0-278300 GCF_007858795.1 Vibrio sp. T20 | reverse complement strand
CCATGTCACCAAGGTCGTTGGCTTCTGCTGTGTAGTTACCGTCCGTCGTTGGCGCTAGATTCACCACCACTGGCGTGTCCACCGCCTTATCTAGGCTTACGGAGAACTCGGCCGCTGAGCCTTCACTCACGCTCACCGTTTCTGTGATGCTCACACTCGGAACTGGCCTAACCCCAACATCAACAGTAATAGTATCCGTTCCACCCTGCCCGTCGCTAACAATCACAGTAAAGCTATCGCTACCGTCATAGTTTTCATCTGGTGTGTAGCTCCAATTACCATCTTCATTGACAGTAACTGTACCATTTGATGGATCGGTGCCTTTTGTAAATGATAGGGAGTCGTTATCTTCATCAATAGCAGAAAGGCTACCGCTCACAGGAGTGTCTTCGTCGGTGGTTACTGAAACGTCACTGCCGATGGGAGCATCATTTACTGGGGTTACGTCAACGTTAACCGTAATTGTGTCAGATCCACCTTGGCCGTCTGATACAACAACTGTAAAGCTGTCATTACCGTTGTAGTTTTCGTTGGGGGTATAAGTCCAATCACCATTTTCATCGATAACGACAGTACCGTTTGAAGGTTCTGTCGATTTACTGAATGACAGAGAATCACCATCTTCATCTGAAGCCGACAAAGTGCCACTTACTGGCGTATCTTCATCTGTCGTAAATGATACTGTGTCACCAATAGCGTCATTATTTGAATCAACAAACAGCGGGTTAGTGTTTGTTTGAGCTACGGTAGGTTCAATGAGCGAACGGTAAGCATCAAGTAAGCTTAAACTTTGGGTTTCAGATAAGCCTAATGATTCAAAACCTGTAGTAACGAACTCTGTAGCAGGAATGGTTTCTTCACCATCACGTTCAATAGTCCCGCTAGCAGCCAAACTTGAACCGTTTTGACCAGCTGCCGTTGCAAACTCCTCACCTAGCTCAGTCGGATCTTGACCTTCTTCCAATGCAGCAAAGATATTCGCAATATCTTGATCGAGTTCAATTTCGCCTTCCTCGGATGAGAAGCGTTTTGTAGATACCTGAGGTTCATTGGTTCCATTCTGGGATTCAAGAATAACATCCCCTGCTTGTAGTGGTTGTCCTTCTTCTAAGACTTTAATCGTACCATCTACCGAGATAACAATGCGCTGGCCAAGTGCTAATGCACCACCCAAATTCAATGTTGTCATGTCCATATAAACCCCTAAAAAAGCTTTTTTTGTCATTAGCGTCAAAATAGTGACATTATATTTATAATATTAGTTAAAATATAACACCTAAAGTCATATAATTCCTAGTTATGAATCGAGTATTTAACAACTAGAGTGACAAGCTAATGACAGTGATCACATCACACAACAATCTTAGTGCTCACAATGGCAATATAAGTTATTGTGTTTACGGAAAATAATCAGCAATAAAACTTGAGATTAACGTGTACAAGAACACCATAAAACGCACGCCAATCGGTTAACATTTTTACAACCATTTACGAACGCCAGCTTAGCGATCGTGGTTTTTTTGGCGCTTCATCTAAATTTTGTATATAACGGCATGAATTCAAGACTTAGGTGTGCGCCAATTTTAGGGAGATTTACATTGAACAGGCTTCAAATAACAACATTAGGGTTAGCAATAAGTATTAGCTTACCGGCGACAGCACAAACCCTAGAGCAAGCCGTTGCGTTTACTTTAGAAAGTAACCCTGAAATCAAAAGTGCTTATAATGAATATGTCAGTAAGCGATATATTAATGATGCTTCTGGTGGTGCTTACCGTCCGAGTATAGACCTGGATGGAGGGATCGGTTATGAACACACCGACCTAGCGACTAACTCAAGCACAACAGATCTAACTCGAAAAGAAGCGACTATTACCCTTACTCAACTTATCTGGGATGGTTCCAATACCTCAAATGATATCGATCGTACCGCAGCTGATGCAGAATCTGTACGTTATCAACTGCTATCAAATGCACAGGACATCGCTTTAGAAGTCACTAAGGTCTATCTTGATGCAGTGAAAGCCTATGAAGTACTGTCACTCTCTGAAAACAACCTCGCGACACACAAAAAAATATACAGTGATATCCGCAAACGTGTTGAATCAGGCATTGGATCAACGGCAGATATGTCACAGGTAGAGGCACGTATCGCTAAAGCACACGGTAATTTGCTTGCAGCGCAAAACAACCTTTTTGACACTCACACTCAGTTCAAAAGGCTTGTCGGTCAATCTCCGCTAGGGCTAACCTTCCCTCGAGCAGATGCGGGGGCTATCCCTTATACCGTTGATGGCGCATTGGCAAAAGCCTTTAACCAACACCCAGTAATCAAGATTGCACAAGCCGATGTAGACTCAGCGAAATTTCAATACAAGCAATCTAAGAGCACCAACTACCCGACGGTTTCTTTTGAAGCAGCACAAACCTGGCGTGATGATGCCGGCGGTACCGAAGGAAGTAGTGATGAGTTTTCTGCCATGGTTCGTTTAAGGTATAACCTTTACAACGGCGGAGCGGATCAAGATCGTGCTGAAAGTGCCGCTTATCAACTCAATAAAGCAAAAGACCTACGTGAGAGCACCTATCGTAATGTAGAGGAAAGTCTGCGTCTTTCGTGGAGCGCTCTCGATCTGACCGTCCAACAAAAAGAATTCTTATCAGACCATGTAGATTCAGCATCAGACACCGTGATCTCGTATGAGAAACAGTACCGTATCGGCAAACGTACCCTTCTCGATTTACTTAATACCGAGAATGAACTATTTGAAGCCCGTAAAGGGTATTTGGATGCCAAGTACGACGAACAATACGCAAAATACAGAGTGATGAACGCAACAGGAAACCTGTTGACCGGACTACGCGTTGAAACCCCTCAAGAATGGAATGAAAAGGTAGAATACTAATGAAGCTGATAAAGACTGTATTTCCGCTTTGTATCATGGTTGTCTCTGCCAATGTTTTAGCTGAAACAAGCGATGAAGAATTTGAATATCGAGCTCTTCCTGAGATCACACAAATTTATGATCTCGAAGATGATGATAATGATGGAGTAATCAATGCTAGAGATCTGTGTCCTGATACGCAAATTGGTGCTGAGATAGATAACGACGGTTGTGGTTCATATTTCGAATCTTCAGAAAAGAAAGAGCTCCACATACTCTTTGCTAACAACTCTACGGAGATTAACCCTGTTTTCCTTAGCCAAATACGCCAGATGGCTGCGTTTTTGAAGCGCTACGAGAGTACAAGCATTGAATTGCAAGGTTATGCCAGCAAAGTAGGCAATTCCGAACACAATTTAAAGCTCTCAAAAGAGCGCGCGTTACATGTAAGGCGTGCACTGATAAGCAATGGTATTCAGCCATCTAGAGTTAATATCGTAGGTCATGGAGACTCTGAATTCAGCAGTGATGACACAGAAATCAATCACGCACTACATCGAAAAGTTGTCGCTTCGGTTGTTGGGTTTAAGGGCAATATCAAAGAAGAGTGGCATATCTTCACCAAAATAAAGAAGTAGGATCTACCCTTCTTCCACCATACTGAAACCTTATCTTAAGTTAGCGTTTCAGTATGGTGATAATTCCTTGAATAGCATATACCTAAGCCGTCTATAATGTTAATCTTGCCCCGTTATCAACATAGAGAATTAATCCATGAGCAAACTAACAGCTGATACTCAAGCAAATCTAGAACTTTTCGTTTCTGAAACACAGGAAACTAAACTGGTATGGGGCCTTCGCAACGAAGAAGGTTGGCTAGCATGTGACTCAAGTGAATTCGAAAATAGCGAAGTGATGCCTTTCTGGTCTTCAAAAGAAGATGCTCAGACTCACAATGTTGAAGAGTGGGCTGACTTCGAAGTATTAGAAATTCCACTAGATATCTTTGTAGAAGATTGGTTACTGACTCTTGCTGAAGACGGCGTTCTTGTTGGTACTAACTGGAATGCAACATTAGAAGGCAAAGAACTTGAGCCTTCTGACCTAGCGAAATTATACATCTAATTTCCGATATCGGTCGCGCGAATCGTGCGACCGATATACCTCTGATTAGTATCAATAAATTAGAGACCTACCTCGCATAACCTCGTAGCCGCACCATTCAAAATTTGAAGCAACATCAAACTAATAATAGAATATCGTTCTTTATCTGATTGATCGTCTCTTGTGAATCACTTCGTTTTTGTTACCTTTCTACTATTCATTAGCTTTTGTTCTTATAGCCAAGTATCAACATCAGATCGTGACAACAATTCACCAGTCTATACCTCCAATTTAAGCCCTACTCCAAATGCTGATTGGAACGCACTTTATCTCTCTACTTTAAATCACTCTCCTGAACGCGCATTAAACATGCTGCAAACACGCTACATCGGGTCAACGGTTTACGGAGATAAGCTTTACCTTGCGTCTCTTCTGTATCAATACATGAGCCACCGAGATCAGCCGTTCTACGGGATCGCTTCAAACGACAGCTACTACCAAGCGATAGAAACAGCATTTATTTCTGCTCTGATTAAAGATGGCCAAGGCCAATATGAGGAAGCACAACAAGGCTTTCTTACACTATTGGCAAAAATGCAATCACACAGTGATTTAACTGGAAAAGCTCTATTAAAATACCAGATGTGCCGTTCGCTTAATGAGCAAGCTAAATACCATCAAGCGAACTATTATTGCTCTGCACTTAAGTCGGACTTACACAACATCGCTGACCCAGTATTACCAAAGTTTGCGACTTATCGAGTCATCGCCAACAATCACCATTTCCGCAGTGACTATCAATCTGCTCTAGATACCTACCTATCGCTGATAAACGTATTCCCACAAGGACATGATATTTCGGGGATCTATAACGATGTAGGAAACTTGCTCAAGGAATTAAAGCAATATGAGAAGTCGACAGAGTACCTAAAAGAAGCACTCATACTCAGAGCTGATGCTTCTGATTTAATGAAAGCACAAGTACATCACAGCCTTGCGGATCTCTACCTCAACCAAAAGCAAAGTGACCTAGCAATTAACCACTTTCAGCAAGCAAAAACACTGTTAACTACATCATCTCATAGCTACGGTATCGCACTAATAAGTCTTGGCTTAGGAAAAGCCTACACTCAAATTAAAGACTATGATTTGGCGAGAGGTTACTTAGTCAACGCTCTGTCGGCTTCGAATGAATTAAGTAACAACGTCATTCGTATTAACGCTTACTTGGCGATCAGCGATATGTTCGAAGATCAAAAGCTGACAACAGAGGCGCTCAATTATGCTCAGCAAGCTTTAAAAGTATCCGAGCAAGTCACAAGACACAAGTACATCGCTCAATCACTTCTGCAGCTTTCGGATATACATCAATCACTCGACGATTACCAACAAGCTTTCTATTTATACCAGCGATACTCATCAATACAAATGGAAGCTAGAGACATCGATAATCGACTCGCACTCGAAGCGCTCGGCCTAACGCACGCCAAATATGAACAAGAACTAGAAAGCTCTTTCCTGACACATCAGGCGAAACTCGATCGTGTTCAAATTGAAAAAATGGAACATCAAAGATGGATGTACAACATCGTTGTTATTCTATTGCTTTGCGCTGCAAGCTTTACGGTATTGGTCAACAAAACGGTTCGCGCAAAAGCAGCAATTGATGGCTTGACGAAAGCATACGGTCGAACCGAGATAATTCGAAGAATCAAAAGAGTAAAACGCTGTAAAGAGACGGACAAACAGCATGTGCTCGTGCTGCTCGATCTAGATAAGTTTAAGAAGATTAATGATGAGCATGGGCACCCTACTGGTGATCGAGCCCTGCTCCATATTAGTGAGAAAATTAGAAAACACTTAGTGAATGGTGAATTGTTTGGTCGCTTAGGGGGCGAAGAGTTCGTCATCATGCTAACCGATACCAAACCTGCAGAGGTGCGAGAACGCGTTGAAGAGTTGCACTACGCTATATCCAGCACCGTCTTCTTATCAGAAAGCAAAAAGCCACTTAATGTAACCGCAAGCTTTGCTTATCTAGCAACCTCAAACGCATTAAGTGACTTTGATGACTTGTATTCAGTGCTTGACCAAGCGCTCTATCAAGCCAAAAGCAACGGTCGAAACTGTATTATTGATGCATATAACGAACCGATTGATTTACCTGAGATTATTTATTCTCCGTCTGTTTGCGAACCAATTCAGCCATAATGCTTTCGCGATCACCTAGATAATCGTTAAGGCCAACTTTACGCAGTTCACATGCCGGGCAATCGCCACAGCCATCACCAACAATGCCGTTGTAACAAGTCAGTGTTTTGTTTCTAACAAGCTCAAGTGCTGAGTACTGGTCTGCTAGCGCCCATGTCTCAGCCTTGTTTAGCCACATTAGCGGTGTTTTGATATCAAGCTGCTTATCCATACCTTGCACAAGCGCAGAGTTCATCGCCTTCACAAAATCATTGCGGCAGTCAGGGTAACCAGAAAAGTCTGTTTCACACACACCTGTAATCACTGTTTCAGCACCGATTTGGTAAGCGTAAATACCCGCCAAAGTTAAAAACAGAATATTACGACCAGGAACAAAAGAGTTTGGTAGTCCATTCTCTTGCAGCTCATGAGACACAGGAATATCGTCGCGAGTCAGAGAGCTAATAGCCAGTTCATTCAATAAAGTCACATCCATTACTTTGTGTGCTTTCACACCAAGCTCTTTCGACAATGACTCAGCGACTTCAATCTCGAGTCTATGACGCTGACCATAATCAAATGTAATCGCATGAACTTCATCATACTCTTTTAATGCTTGAACAAGACACGTTGTTGAGTCTTGACCCCCACTGAATACTACCACTGCTTTTTTCATCTTAAATCCTTACGAGAACCTTCTACTAGCGACTTATCTTACCCAGTAAAAATACAACCTATGCGATGCTCAAATATTTGTGAGTTTGTATTGATAAGCGCCAATTGCGCTCAATGCAGATATCAATACAAAGCTGAGTTGCGCGGTCTTTTTGGCTGATTGGCTGCAGAGCGATAACAGTGTCGCTAGGAACCGCAGCTCGCTCCAATAAACCGTCAAGTTGTTCGATGTCTTTGTTTGTACCTACTGGATGCTTAATTTCATTAGCACGTTGTAAGGCGCTATCTAAGATTTCCAGTTTCGCTTTCATTGCCACTTTAGGTGACACCGTAACCCAAGTGTCAGGTGTGGCTTTTACTTCTGATGTTCCGCTAGTCTCAATCTGACAGCGACAACCGTGCTGCTCAAATGCTTCAGTAAGAGGAACAAGATCATAAATGCACGGCTCACCACCTGTAATCACAATGTGCTTCGCAGTGTAACCTTGCTTGATATATTCATTCACGATTCCTTGAGCATCGATTGCTGACCAAGTAGGCGAGTCCTCTGTCTTAACCATGATATCGCCAAGGCTAGTCTCGTCTTCTGGTAAAGCGTCCCAGGTCTGTTTGGTGTCACACCAAGAACAGCCTACTGGACAAACTTGTAGACGAACAAAAACAGCGGGAACGCCAGTAAACACGCCCTCACCCTGAATGGTTTCAAACATTTCATTAATCTTGTACAACTTTCCCTCAGCTCAATCATTGGATGAAATTAATCAACCGCAGACCTTAAAGCACTTCCCCCTTTTGGTCAAACAAATGAGTACTGATAAATGAGTTGATCAAAGCCCTAGCCTGAAGTTTCAAGTTCCCTTATCCTTTCGCCCATTAGATTTCGTTAGCTTTTAATTTTTTAGTAAGGAACAACATGTACAAACTGATTGCTCTTGATATGGATGGCACATTACTCAATAGTGAAAAAGTGATTTCTCAAGAGAACAAAGACGCGATCGCCAAAGCACGAGCTGCGGGTGTGAAAGTGGTTCTAGCTTCTGGTCGCCCTTTAGAAGGCATGCAAAGCAAATTAGATGAGCTATCAATTAACGGCGAAGATGACTTCGTACTCTTCTACAACGGCTCGATGGTTCAGAACGTTTCTACAAAAGAGATCATTCACAGTGAGATCAGCAATGGTAAAGCCGCAAAAGATATCGCTACCCTCGCTGCACAGCTTGGTGGTTATGTTCATGCTTTCAGTAAGGTTTACGGCTTAATCACACCTGAGAACAATGAATACACTGGTATTGAAGCGCGTATTAACGGCTTAGATATAACTGAGTTCGATTTTTCACAGCTAGAAGATAACCACGAAATCATCAAAACTATGATTGTCGCTGAACCAAGCAAGCTGACTGAAATCATCGGCAAGTTGCCACAAGAGCTTAAGTCTCAGTTTACTATCGTGCAAAGTGCACCATTTTTCTTAGAGTTCCTAAATCCAAATTCAAATAAGGGTGTCGGTATTGAAGCAATAGCGAAACACTTAGGCATTAAAGCGGAAGAAGTAATCTGCATGGGTGACGCTGAAAACGATCACCATATGCTTGAATACGCAGGCCTTGGCATTGCAATGGACAACGCAATGGAAGAAACCAAGAAATTGGCGAATCACATCACTGCGAGCAACGACGACCATGGTGTAGCGGTCGCGATTGAGAAGTTTATCTTCAACTCATAAACGCTCACCAGGCTCTAGTGAGAATGACTTCTTGCTTGTTGCAAAAATAACAAAGGCTGCGCACTGCACAGCCTTCTTTTATTTAACAAGTATCGTTCGACTATTTTCTTGCCCAAGGCAGACGAAATGCCACCACACCAAACAGAATCAAGATTGGGAAACGTAACGTTTCAATAATAAATGAAGCAATACCACTGAAAGAGACAAAGCTTCCTGCCCAGCTAATCAGCAGATTTCCCGCTAACAGCATCGCCATCACTCCAACCACGATCTTGAATGAAAACTGACCGACCAAAGGTTTCGAGTCTGTTAACGTCACTAGACATGCAATCGTCATCAAAATGGCCACCCAGAATGAAAATGTAGGCAGTGGCCATATCACCGTGAGAACAATCGACAGTAAGCATAATGCCCACCAGACACCTTTAGAGCTCAATAAGGCACTAATATCCACATCAGGTTTTGCATCTAATCTGACTATGTGCCACGTCGTTAATGCACCTAATACGCCCCCCATTAAGACATCACTAATGAACGCACTGCCTGAATAAGACTTAAACAGCATGATCCAAAGTAAGCCAGCAAGCACAATCAATATAGATTTTTGTTCCAAGAGACACTTTAGTTTCCAAAAAACTAACAAGGTTAAGCTCACCCATAAGGCAGCCAACAGACTCGGAAAACTATAGCCACTACTCATTACCAGCTTCAGTGTTGGCAGGTAAGCATGCGGGCGTGGAAAACCAAAACCTTGATGCGCAATCAAAGTTAGCAGTGTCACCGAAATCAAAGTGAAGCCAAACTTCAACGCGAAGTTACGACCAAAATGCCACGCAATTAGCGGCAATATCACGATGAAAACCCATGGCTTCGCTAACAAGTCAGTCAAAAGAACAGTATTCCCAAACACGCTTGGCATCTTATTGAACGCGTTTTGAAGCGACACAATCCAACTTAATTCAACTTGATGAACTTTCGGTGCCGCGCCCACCAGCTCAGTCACATACGTTACCGGTTGATCTGTTGCGGATAAAAACAGCTCGTTAATCTCTGGCCACTGTTCTGGATAGCGGTATTGGTGATCTTGCAATTCAGTAGGAGGAAGTAACATCGCTCTGCTGACTTCCACGCCGTAATGAGGCGCAAACCAAATCGGCAGCTCAAAGCCACCTAACTCATTTCGAGCCTTGTAGCTGATCACTTCAGAGTCAGAGATACAATCAAACACAACGGCGCTGTCGGTATACCCCAGCACATCGCCAACCGTTACAGACAGCCCTGCCTCTTCCCAAGTCTCACGTTGCGCCGCGACCGATGGCGGCTCACCCGAAACAACAGTTCCTCCCGGTAGAGACAATTGACCTGTGATCAACTCATCAACCAACACGATTTGGTTATCAGCACGTACTACACACAAAGCGCCCGCAATATGGTCGGGCAAAGTGTTGTTAGCCCAAGCGGAAGTAGTACTCAAAAGAGACAGTATGAAAACTAATAAATATCGAATAACCAACGAGTTTACCTAAAAAATAATAGAAGAAATTTAAGACTGCTAATGCATCACGCCTAGTGTAATCAAAGCCGCACAAAATCGCTGTCTACGTTTTGCGCAAAGCCTTCCTCATCCATTGAATGTGAGGTGTGAACCCCATTTTTTGATAGAAGTCCTTGGCAGGTGAATTAAAGTCCCAAACCTCTACAAAGACTTGTTCAACCCCATAATCATCAAAAGTACTTTCAACTTTGTTAAACAGCTTTTCAGCAATTGATTCTTTTCGATAATCAGGCAAGACAAACAGCTCATCAACACTCCCCATCGGCACTGGTTTACTCACCGTTGAGATAAGCTCACAAAAATGCCCAGAGATAAAGCCAACAATGAGCTCACCCTTTAATGCCACATAAACCAAACATTCAGGATCATCCAAGTATCGTGCGATGCTTTTTTCCTGCTCAATCTCTTCTGCCGTTTTAAAGTGTTCTGGGCTAGCAAGGTGGTGGTGATGATGGAGATCGAACATTAACTCGTTAAGTTGTTCCAAATCCGCGTGCTTTGCGGCCCTTAAGGTGACATTCATGACTATTGCGCTTCTCAAACCAAATTAATATCTAAACTGAGTCTAGTTTACTTGGCGTGAGTATCTATACAAGTTATTGAATTAATTCATTGTTTAATGTGTGTGTTTTAGATACAAAAACGGCCACATTACGTGGCCATTCTGTTTGAATAATTTTGAATTAAACGAATATCGAAGCTGTAGCTTTAACTTTATGCACCGTTATCTTCTTTCTCTTCTTTGAGATCTGCAAGCTGTTGTTCTAGTTCAATAAGCTTAATTTCCGCCTCTACTTCAGCAACTCGTTTTTCTGCGTCGGTGCGATTGTCTTGCGCTAGACCATCAGCAGTAACTTGGGTTCGTTGTGCGTTTCTTGCATCGCCCGTATCTTTCATTGAACCCGCAACGCCACCGGTCACACCACCTAATGCAGCGCCCTTCACCGCTAAACTCGCATCTCCAGTTAAAGCTCCTGCTGTTGCTCCTAATAAAGCACCACCTACAGCACCACGATTACGTGCAGCATTCTCATTTTCGTTATCCATTGCTGGTGATGCGCAACCAGAAAGAGTCACAATCAGTGTCGTTAAAAGAAAAGGTTTAGTGAATTTCATAGGAATCTCGCTTAGTTCTTCATTTGGAGTAAAGCTATCTTAAGCAGAACCGTTAATGGGATAAATAAAGCCACGTTTAGACGATACATCATGTTCAACTATGTATTATTCAGCTACTGCTTAATGATATATATCTTTAAGATCACTTTATCCTCACCAACAGAAAAGGCGACCAATAAGGTCGCCTCAATCGCTCTTTTCTCTATAATTCTTGCCTTTCAGATATCGATCTTAGTCCTTGGACCAAAAGTTCTGCATATCCGCCGCACTAGGTGGCGGTCTTACACCGCAGTCTCGGTAGTGGTGTTTATCACCGATCCCCAGTATCTTGCCAGTTTCGTCATCAATCATAGCAGCCACTTTAATCCCATCTCCCACATGGCGAGTCAACACCACAATTTCACCGGCCCTTTCAGACCTTACCGCACCTAAGATTTGATATTCGTAGCGGCCTTTCCTTGAATTGACGATCATCTTCGAATTAATAGGGTCGGCTTCATATCCCACACCGATATCAAAAACCGCTTGATAGAGAGCTACGCCAGTCTTGGATACACATTTAAATACCTTAGGATGACTCAAAGGCTCTAACAACGCTCTACTCGCTTGATCCTTTGAAGTACTAGCACTAGCAGCACCACTAACCAGTAAAGCAATCAACAAAAAGTAAGCTCGCATAAAAAGACCTCAATATGTGGGAATCATAATGAGGTCATAGTAAACGCAATGGATAAGCGGATGAATAAAGTAGAGTTTAGGTAAACCATCACGCTGGCTTATGTATTAATATACGAGCCGACGATCAAATTACCAAAACAACTAAGCCTATTTACCGAGCTTTTCAGCAATTTCCGTTAAACTGGTAGGGTCATCAATCGTCGAAGGCACCACATATTGTTCACCTTCTGCGATCTGTCGGATGGTTCTACGTAAAATCTTACCTGAGCGTGTCTTAGGCAACCTCTCGACCACCAAGGCTTGCTTAAAACAGGCTACCGCACCAATCTCATTTCGAACCTTTCCAATCAACTCCTCTTGTAACTCTATACCATCGACTTTTACACCATCTTTCAGCACAACTAAACCCAGCGGTAACTGCCCTTTTAAGTCATCGTGAATACCGACAACGGCACATTCAGCAATCGCTGGGTGACCACCCACGATCTCTTCCATTTCACCAGTAGACAATCGATGTCCTGCGACATTAATCACATCATCAATACGACCCATGATAAATAGATACCCATCTTCATCGAGATAACCGCCATCACCCGAAACGTAATAACCCGGGAATTGGCTCAGATAGCCAGATTCAAATCGATCATGATTACGCCAAACTGTTGGTAGACAACCGGGTGGCAATGGGCGTTTAAGAGCCACAAATCCTTGTTGATTAGGCTGAGCTATTTCACCGAGTTCATTGAGAATCTCCACTTGGTAACCCGGAACAGGTTTAGTGGAAGAACCCGCTTTTACAGGCAATGATTCAAGCCCTGTTGGATTGGCAGAAATAGCCCAACCCGTTTCGGTTTGCCACCAGTGGTCGATAACCGGTTTATTGGTATGAGACTCGACCCAATCCAATGTTGGCGGGTCTAAACGCTCGCCAGCCATGAAAATCGATTTGAGTGATGATAGGTCATACTTGGTAAGTAACTCGCCTTTGGGATCTTCTTTCTTAATGGCTCTAAATGCCGTTGGAGCAGAAAACAGCACATCGACGTTGTATTCTTCACACACTCGCCAGAATGCGCCGGGATCTGGCGTTCGTACTGGCTTGCCTTCAAACAAAATGGTCGTACAACCATGAATCAATGGTGCATAAACAATATAGGAATGCCCGACCACCCAACCGACATCAGAAGCTGCCCAAAACACGCCATCTTGTGGCATATCGTAGATAGTACTCATCGAGTATTTCATGGCGACCGCATGACCACCATTGTCACGCACCACACCTTTTGGCTTACCCGTAGTGCCTGACGTGTAAAGAATATACAAAGGATCGGTTGCCAAAACAGGAACGCAGCTGTGTGGCAATGCATCGTTAACCGCTTGCTGCCAAAGTACGTCGCGTTCATTGCTCAATTCAGCTAAAGACTGCTCTCTTTGGAATACCACCACTTTTTCAGGCTTCCAACGACTGTCCATGATCGCTCTGTCGACCATGGGCTTATATGGCAAGACTTTATTTATCTCGACACCGCAGGAGGCAGTAATCAACACCTTCGGCTCGGCATCTTCGATACGTACGGCAAGCTCATGAGGAGCAAAACCTCCAAACACCACCGAATGCACCGCACCTAGTCGTGCACAGGCCAGCATTGCCATCGCCGCTTCAGGAATCATTGGCATGTAGATAACAACACGATCGCCTTTAGTAACGCCTTGCATAGCTAACATACCAGCGACTTTTGCCACTTGGTCACGCAATTGATGGTAAGTGTACGAGGATTGATTTCCTGTAACTGGAGAATCGTAAATCAGTGCGGTATTGTCACCTCGCCCATTTTCACAATGATAATCAAGCGCCAACCAACAAGTGTTCATCACCCCATCAGGAAACCAACGTTCAATACCGTTTTCGTCAGTTTGTAATATCGTTCTGGGTGACTCAAACCAATCAATGGCTTGTGATTGTGTTTCCCAGAACGAATTGGGGTCTTCCCTCGCCCATTGATACTCGGTGATGTAATCTGTTTTTCTAGTCATTCGATTCGTAGCAGACATAGTGCCTCCTCCATGATTTATCCATTTTTCCAAGCGCCTAGCTTTTGGCCGTTCACTTGGGTGCACTCTTCTCTCAGCGTTGTTTTCGGAACATTTAACTGATCACGACAATCGCTTTACTTAGAAAAAGGCACACGAATGGCACCTTCCATGATCACTCGGGCACTACGACTCATTATCGCCCTTTCTATTTTCCAACCGCTTTCCGTCTGCAGAGCTTTAGCACCCACCTTTAAGGTTCCCGATGGATGACCAAAAGTCACAAAATCACGGGAACCCTCACCGGCTGCCAAGTTAACTAACGTACCCGGAACACTCGCCGCTGAAGCAATGGCGACCGCAGCTGTGCCCATCATGGCGTGATGCAGTTGCCCCATAGACAAAGCTCGTACCAGAAGATCGGTATCGTCAGCTGAAACCGATTTACCACTTGAAGCTTGATACGCTTGAGGCTTAGCAACAAAGGCGACTTTAGGTGTATGTTGGCGTGATTCAGCTTGTTCTAAAGAATCAATAAGACCCATCGCCACTGCGCCATGTGCTCGTATGGATTCAAACAGAGCCAAGGCTTTTGAATCACTGTTAATATCCGATTGAAGCTCTGTGCCTTGATAGCCCACAGCTTCAGCATCAACAAAAATGGTGGGTATCCCTGCATTAATGTATGTTGCTTTGATGCAACCCAGATCTGGAACATCTAAAAAATCGACAATATTCCCTGTTGGGAACATAGAGCCACTCGCATCGGCGGGGTCTAGGAAATCAACTTGAATCTCAGCAGCGGGGAAAGTGACACCATCGAGTTCAAAGTCACCTAACTCTTGAACTTCACCATCAGCGATAGGCACATGAACAATGATGGTTTTCTCTATGTTCACTTGCCATACTCGCACCTCGACCACACCGTTTTCTGGAATACGATTCGAATCGACCAATCTACTATGAATAGCGAATGGGCCTACTGCAGCGGACAGATTGCCGCAGTTACCGCTCCAATCAACGAACGGCTTGTCTATTGCCACTTGACCAAAGAGGTAATCAACATCGTGATCGGCTTTACTGCTTTTCGATACAATAACGGTTTTGCTGGTGCTTGATGTCGCACCACCCATACCATCGGTTTGTTTGCCGTAAGGATCCGGGCTGCCAATCACTCGCAGAAGTAATGCGTCTCGTGCTTCTCCGGCAACTTGCGCAGCTTCAGGTAAGTCCTCGAGATTGAAGAAAACCCCTTTACTGGTGCCTCCACGCATATAGGTAGCCGGTACTTTGATCTGTTTAGAGTTCATAACCAGCTCCTACTGTGCGAGAAAGTCTTTGGCGAAACGTTGCAATACGCCACCAGCACTGTACACATTCACTTCGTCTGCCGTGTCTAGTCGACAGGTTACTGGCACATCCAGCTTTTCACCGTTTTTACGAGTAATGACTAGAGCCAAATCAGAACCTGCTTCAATGTCGCCGTACACGTCGTAAAGCTCGGTGCCATCCAATTCTAAGGTGTTGCGATCCGTCCCAACTTTGAATTGCAGAGGCAGCACACCCATGCCAACCAAGTTGGTTCTGTGAATTCGTTCAAATCCTTCAGCCACAATCACTTCAACACCCGCTAAGCGCACCCCTTTGGCTGCCCAGTCACGTGATGAACCTTGTCCATAATCGGCACCGGCAACAACAATCAAGGGTTGTTTACGGTTCATGTAGGTTTCAATCGCTTCCCACATTCGCGTAACTTGCCCCTCGGGTTCAACTCTTGCCAATGAGCCTTGCACGACTTCTCCAGCGTCTTTCACCATTTCATTAAACAGCTTCGGGTTAGCGAACGTCGCTCGTTGCGCGGTTAAGTGATCACCTCGATGAGTCGCATAAGAGTTAAAGTCCTCTTCTGGAACTTCCATTTTCGCCAAGTACTCACCTGCCGCACTCGAAGCGAGAATCGCGTTTGAAGGCGATAGATGATCCGTGGTGATATTGTCACCTAAGATCGCCAAAGGTCTCATATCAGAAAGGCTTCGCTCACCAGCCAGTGCCCCTTCCCAATATGGAGGTCTGCGAATATAGGTACTTTGAGGTCGCCAATCATAAAGCGGCTCAGTCGTTACCTGATCCTCGTCTGGCTGGAACATTTTCACGTAGATTTGTTGGAACTGTTGTGGTTTAACATGCTCACCGACAACTGAATCGATCTCAGCATCACTTGGCCACAAATCACTTAAATAGATTGGCTTACCGCTATTGTCTGTACCTAGGCTGTCTTTTTCGATATCAAAGCGAATCGTACCCGCCAAGGCATAAGCAACCACCAATGGCGGTGAGGCTAAAAACGCTTGTTTAGCATAGGGATGGATTCGACCATCAAAGTTTCGATTCCCCGACAACACAGCGGTTGAGTACAGGTCACGCTCGATGATCTCTTGTTGGATTCTAGGATCCAACGCCCCACTCATCCCGTTACAGGTAGTGCACGCATAGCCGACGATACCGAAGCCCAATTGTTCAAGTTCAGGAAGCAAACCTGCCGACTCGAGATAGAGTTTGGCAACTTTAGAACCCGGCGCAAATGATGTTTTCACCCACGGCTTACGAACTAATCCAAGCTGATTGGCTTTCTTAGCAACCAATGCCGCGGCGACCACGTTTCTTGGGTTACTGGTGTTAGTACAAGAAGTAATTGCCGCAATAATTACGGCACCATCGGGCATCTGATCATCGCTGTACTGCTTAGCATGCTGCTCTTTCCAAGATGCTTGACTGATGCCTTGTTCAGCCAGCTCTCTGGTTGGCAAACGGCGATGAGGATTTGAAGGCCCCGCAAGGTTACGCTCAACTTTAGACAAATCAAACTCAAGCACACGTTCGTATTGAGCGGAATCTAAGTCATCAGCCCAAAGTCCGGTTTGCTTGGCGTAACGCTCTACCAATTCAACCTGTTCAGGCTCTCGCCCTGTAAGCTTGAGGTATTGAATTGTCTGTTCATCGATATAGAACATACCCGCAGTCGCGCCATATTCTGGAGTCATGTTTGAGATGGTTGCACGGTCACCAATGGTCAGTGCGCGAGCCCCTTCACCGAAGAATTCCAAGTAGCTTGAGACCACTCTCTCATTGCGAAGGAACTCAGTAATCGCAAGCACAATATCCGTTGCGGTTATCCCTTCTTGTCTCTGACCAGTCAGTTTGACGCCGACAATATCAGGCAAACGCATCATTGACGGGCGACCGAGCATCACTGTCTCAGCTTCCAATCCACCGACACCAATGGCGATGACGCCCAGAGCATCAACATGAGGAGTATGACTGTCGGTACCGACACAGGTATCTGGGAACGCGATGCCCTCTTTGGATTGAATCACCGGAGACATTTTCTCCAAGTTAATCTGGTGCATGATCCCGTTACCCGCAGGAATCACACTCACGTTCTTAAACGCGGTTTTACACCATTCGATAAAGTGAAAACGGTCTTCGTTTCTACGCTCTTCAATCGCTCGGTTTTTATCAAAGGCTTGATTATCAAAACCTGCGTGTTCCACTGCTAGAGAGTGGTCAACAATCAGTTGGGTTTCAACAACGGGGTTAACCTTGGCAGGGTCTCCGCCTTGGTCGGCAATCGCGTCTCTTAATCCAGCCAAATCTACTAGGGCTGTTTGCCCAAGAATGTCATGACACACAACGCGCGCCGGATACCAAGGGAAATCAAGGTCGCTCTTGCGTTCAATGATCTGTTTTAAGCTGTCTTCAAGGGTTTCAGGATCACAGCGCCTTACCAATTGTTCCGCCAACACTCGCGACGTATAAGGCAAAGTTTTGTAAGCTCCCGGGGATATCGATTCTATCGCTTCACAAGCGTCGAAATACTCTAAATGAGTACCGGGTAAAGGCTTACGGTACTGATTTCGTTCAAGGTTCTGGGTCCGTTCAAGTTTCACATCAGACATACATCCACCATTATCTGTTAAATTCTGTTCGTTGATTCTCAAGGCCTTATCATATGAAGATAAAAGTCACCTCGAGATATAAGTCGGCTCGATATAGAGGACTAACGTAAATGGATTGGCAGCCAGTCTTGATGCTCTGGCCCGGTGTAGTCAGCACTTGGACGAATGATGCGATTATTTTCTCTTTGCTCAAATACGTGTGCAGTCCAACCTGTAAGACGGCTCATTACGAAGATCGGAGTAAATAGTTTGGTTGGGATGTCCATGAAGTGATAGGCAGAGGCGTGGAAAAAGTCCGCATTACAAAACAGTCCTTTCTCGCGCTTCATTACCGCTTCAACACGCTCAGAAACGGCGTAAAGCTGTTCATCTCCCACCTCTTGAGCTAGCTCTTTTGACCAGCGCTTGATTAGAGCATTTCGTGGGTCGCTTTCGCGATAAATCGCATGACCGAAGCCCATGATTTTGTCTTTGTTAGCAAGCATCTGCATGATGTTAGTTTCTGCTTCATCAGCGGTTTTCCAATCTTGGATCATTTCCATTGCCGCTTCATTCGCGCCACCATGCAGCGGGCCTCTTAGTGTGCCAATTGCTGCTGTAACGCACGAATGAATATCCGACAGCGTTGATGCACAGACGCGGGCAGCAAAAGTAGAGGCGTTGAACTCATGCTCTGCGTAAAGCGTTAGCGAACAGTGCATTACCTTTTTATGCAGTTCACTCGGTGCTTTGTCCGTTAGCATCTTCAAGAAGTAACCACCCAGACATGCTTCGCTTTGATCTTCAGTATTAATGCGCACGCCATCATGGCTAAAGCGGTACCAATAACAAATAATCGCAGGGAAGAGCGCTAGCATTCGTTCGGTCGCAGACAATTGCTCTGAAAAATCAGACTCTTGCTCTAGATTACCTAGCATCGAACAACCCGTTCTCATCACATCCATTGGATGAGCGTCTGCAGGGATAAGCTCCAACGCTGCTTTCAAAGGTTGAGGCAAGCCGCGCAAACCAACCAACAATGTTTTATAATCGTCTAGCTCTTTTTCATTGGGTAAATGGCCTCTTAGTAGCAGATGCGCAACTTCTTCAAACTGAGCGTGGTTAGCAAGGTCGGTAATGTCATAGCCACGGTAAGTTAAACCCGTTCCTGATTTTCCTACCGTACACAGCGCAGTAGACCCAGCACTTTGCCCTCGTAGACCTGCACCACCGATTGCCGGTGCGCTGGCTGGTTTGTTTGCTGTTTTTTCCCTTTGTTGTTCTACTTTTGAAGCATTTTCGACAGCTGCTTTATCACTCAAAGATACAGACATGGTGAACTCCTTTTCTGTGTTAGCCGCCTGCACTCTTTGGTGCTGCCTATTTATATGTCCGATGATCTTTATCATCGGTACTGGATTTGGCGACTAACCATTTCACGTTATTGGATTAAGTTGATTTTTGACTAATTGAAACTGGTTTTACCCTTCGCTTGAAAACAACTGATCAAGCTTGTTCTCGTAGTCGTGGTAATTCAGGTGTTCGTAAAGCTCTTTACGGGTTTGCATTGAATCCAATAGCGCTTCTTGATTGCCTTCAACTAACAAGTGTTTGTAAACATTCTC
The DNA here is from genome assembly GCF_007858795.1 of Vibrio sp. T20. NCBI lineage: Bacteria > Pseudomonadati > Pseudomonadota > Gammaproteobacteria > Vibrionales > Vibrionaceae > Vibrio > Vibrio sp. T20. The sequence goes on along the minus strand of NZ_VFEB01000045.1, from coordinate 258,783 downwards.
CGCGGCTTTGTTCATCGCACGGAACGCACTCAATGGGTAAAGCACCATGTCGACACTTGATTGGGCTAACTCGCTACAGTTGTAGAGTGGTGTTTGGCCAAACTCAGTGATGTTGGCCAAGATAGGCACGTGCTTACCTGTTGCTGATTTAAGCGCCGCCGAGAACTTCACATATTGATCGAGTTGATTCATCGCTTCAGGGAAAATCATGTCTGCGCCCGCTTCAACACAAGCTATCGCTCGCTCAATCGCGCTATCAATGCCTTCAACCGCCAATGCATCCGTACGCGCCATAATCACAAAGCTCTCATCGGTTCTAGCATCGGTTGCCGCTTTGACTCTATCGACCATCTCTTGTTGGCTCACAATCGCTTTATTTGGTCGATGACCACAGCGTTTTTGCGCGACTTGGTCTTCCATGTGAATCGCAGCTGCACCCGCTTTTTCCATAGCTCGAATGGTACGTGAAATATTGAATGCGCCACCAAATCCTGTATCAATATCCACCAGCAAAGGCAGATCACACGCGTTGGTAATACGTTCAACATCCACTAGCACATCGTTCAATGTGGTGATACCTAAATCAGGCAAACCATAAGACGCATTGGCGATGCCTCCACCCGACAAATAGATCGCCTGATGCCCCAAGTTCTTTGCCATCATCGCGCAATACGGATTCACCGTACCAACGATCTGCAATGGGTCGTTGTCTTGCACAGCTTGTCGGAACTTTGCTCCTGCTGATAACTTCATAATGACGCTCCCTGTTAATTGCTTATTTCTAGCTAATCTTTAAGACTTACGGCTTTTGGTTATCGCCAGCACTGATCCGCTGACAGATTCCAATGACCGCTTAATCAAGATCTTTGGATTGAATTTGTTGCTCTATAAGTAATCGGCTTCCCGAGATGTGTCTTCGCATTAGCATTTCTGCTAGCTCTTCATCACGGTTGCGAATTGCTTGTAGGATGTATTTGTGTTCATCGAGCGCCTCTTTTGGTCGAGACTGAGCCCTAGGAGATTGATAACGATACATGCGTAATAAGTGGTAAAGCTCGTCACACAACAACGAAATGAGTTTGCTGTTACGACTGGCTTTAATAATGCGGTAATGGAAATCGAAATCCCCATGTTGATGAAAATAAGAAGAACCTTCGACTTCATCGATGTGCTTTGAGTGTGTCGACAGTAATCCTTCAAGCCCGACAAGCTCTTCTTGTGTGATATGTCGCGCTGCTAAGCGAGCAGCCATGCCTTCCAATGCCTCTCGCACCGCGTACAGCTCGAGTAGTTTGTCTGCCGAAAAGGTAATCACTCGCGCGCCAACATGAGGAATGCGTTCGATCAGGCCAAGCCCTTCAACTCGCATTATCGCTTCACGTAATGGCCCTCGACTTACCTCAAAGCGTTTAGCTAGTTCAGGCTCGGAGATCTTACTGCCCGGTGGTAATTCACCGTTAACAATAGCCTCAACGAGATACTCAGTGAGGTTTTCTGATTTAGTGTTCTCTTTATCGCTCACACGCGTTTTCGTGTTTGCACTTAAGCTGAGCTCTTTTATTGCAGTATTCATATTCACGCTGCTCACTTCTGATTGCTGAACCTTAATTGTCAACAATTTCATAACATGAACATAAAATACACGATCAAATTGTCGACAATCAAGTAAATTGTCGACAATTTAGACTAAGGTAGTATTTTTAATAGACGATAAAACTTACTCAAAAGAACACTATAAATAATTTAACTTTCTGTTATTTATCGATTTAACTATATCAAGGCCCACTAACCCCTTACCTACTCTAAAATTATTTAAAATCTATGTGTCGACAACTTATAGCCGAACTTGTCAAACGTAGCTCCCTCTGTGTCTATCCACCAGCTCACCGATAAACAGATATAAAAAAGGCGCACTGATGTGCGCCTTTCATTCGTCGAACTCGTTCTAACAAGCCAACCTTGGTCAAGCAATCTGACGAGTAACTTCGAGGTATTTGTTGATATCAACAAAATCAATCTGTTCCGGTTTGAGATACTCTTCAGCATAACGAACATGCGTACCACTGGTTAAGAACAATCTAAACAGTTCGATATCGAGATGCTCGTCCAATGCCATTTTATACATGATGTCGACAGCAACACTGATTGGCTTCGCCTTCTTATAAGGCCTATCCGCAGCGGTTAACGCCTCAAAAATATCAGAGATCACCAGAATACGTTCTGGGATTGAAAGGTCATCACCAGTAAGCTTCCTTGGATATCCCGTACCTTTGAGTGTTTCATGGTGCGTCGAAGCATAGCGAGGAACACGGCTTAGCTCTTTCGGAAATGGCAGATTCTCAAGCATCTTAATTGTTCCAAGCATGTGCTCGTTTATCTTGAATCGGTCTTCGGCAGTCAACGTTCCGCGTGCAATACTCAGATTGTAGACTTCGCCTAGGTTGTATAAGTGCTCAGGCACACCCATCTTAATTTGATGTTTCGGGTCAAACTCTAACGGCCTATCTCTTTTCACTATATGCTCCGGCTTATCACTCAGAAGTGGCTCTGTCGCAGGTAAGCTTGAACTCGATGCCCTATTCATCGCTTCAATTGGCGATAGGCCGAGTTGATCGTCGAAATTACGCGTCCAAGTCGTTTCAGCGATAGAACGAATCCGCGCGACTTTATCATCACTCATGAATTCACCACCCACGTTCGATGTCGCGATAAACTCAAAGTCCTCTTGTAATTGCTGTTTGGTTGACGCAAGTTCATCAGCTACCAGCTCAGCCGGTAGAGATCCTTCGAGTTTTTTTGTCAAAGCTGTAATTTCCGCATCACGCCAAAGCACTTCAAATCGAGTTCTCACCTCGTGAATTCGGTTGTAGTTAGCTTCTAGCTTCGTACCTTTATCGACGATGTGTTCAGGTGTCGTGATCTTGCCACAATCATGAAGCCAAGCCGCAATTCTAAATTCACGACGTTCATCGTCGTTCTCAAATTTAAAGTCTTTGAAATGCTCAGACTGCGATTTTTCAGCCGCATCAGCCAACATCAAGCCCAGTTCTGGTACACGGTTACAGTGCCCAGCCGTATAAGCGGACTTATCATCGATAGCTTGAGCGATAAGTTTAATGAACGACTCAACAAAGGCTTCTTGTGTCTGTTCATGCTGCTTAATCTCCTCAGACATGCCTTTCACCGCTACAGACAGCTCCCACACCTCTTTGATCCGCGTATTAAGCACAGACACATTGTCGTAATCACGCTGCCTAATTTTTTGCGTTTCGGCTTTCAATTGACGGATCGGTCGCACAATAGGCGCCCCAAAGATCCAAGCCACAGGCAAGGTTAGACTCATAAGAAGCACCGTCACACCAATAGACGTCGCAACTCGTTTGTTTACCGCACTGTAGATTTCCGCTTCCGGTATCGCAACGGCAAAATATTCAGAGTAGTGCTCGCCCGTTTCAATCTTTTTCAGATAAAGACGCTTAGGTTCTCCATTAAGCACAATCTTAACCATTTCGCCTTCGGTAGTGGCCGTCGCAGTACGTTCATAAAGCTCAGTGTAAGGAATGGTTGTGCCTGTATTGAGAGCATGATGATGGAACCATTTTTGTGACAACACTACTTTTTGTTCGTCAGTGAGTGCGCGAATGGCTTGATTTAGAATTGGTAATAGCTGCTGATGTTTGTTCTGCAACACAATATGGAATTGGTTTGCGTAATTAGCTTTGAGATCCAACAACACTTCATTAACTTTCAGCCTTGCATGGAAAAACTTATCCAATGAGAATTCCAACACAGGCTTAGCGTCGAGTACTGCAAAGCTCTCACCACCATCAACAGCATCAAATGCCAATTCCATACTAGGAAACTCAACAAGCTCAATATTTGGGAAATCTTTTCTGAGTTGAGGAATAACCGACCACCCAGATAAAATCGCCACCTTTTTTCCACTGAGAGCTCCATAGTTTGAGACGGTCTGTACGTTTTCTCGCGTTACAACAGAGAAAGGCAGCTCATAGATAGCATCCGTATATAAGCCTTTTACTCCGTTGCTTTCGTAATTCTGAATAGAGTGCAAACCATCGATGCTTCCCTCATAAAATTTGCCGGTTAACTCGGCCCACGAAAAGCCATTAACAAACTCGAACTTAACACCACTCATCTCGCTGATCATTTTTAAAAGGTCAATAGCATAACCGTGTGGCTGTCCGGACACCGCAAAATCCATTGGCCCCCAATCGCTTTGATTAGAGAGTAACAAAGGAGGCGTGTTCTCAATTATGGTTTGTTGCTGACTAGACCAATCGATTTTACTTGTCTGAGGGAGTGTATGTGTCGTTTCTGTATCTCGATTAGACGCAATAATATTACCCGATTTGGAGTACAAAAAGGACTCAACCTGACTGTCTTCATCTAAACCTAACGCACTCGCAGATAACTTACTCGCCAGAGATGACAACACGATATCAATGCCTATTACATGTTGCGTGTCACCAACGGCCTTTGATTCAAAAGCTAAGGAATAAGTTTGTCCCGTTATCTGAAGATGCTGGAAAAGATAAGGCTGTGTTTTCTCAACCGTCTCTGTATTTGCGGAAACATACCAAGGCCGTGTCGTAGGAAAGTAATTGCTTGGTTCAGTCTTTAAGTCTCTGAGGTTAAACTCAAGGTCGTAATACTTAGTCGTGCGGATACGACCTGCTTCTCTTTCGCTTATCTCGATCACCACCCAGCGGTCTGAGCGATCAGCACCAATTTTTTCTCTAACAAAAGGAGAAGATTCCAGATTGATAATTTGGAAAAAACGTTCGTTAGATGAGCCGATATAAATACTGTAGAAGAGAGGATTATCTTTTATCGCCTCAGAAAGAATCCCACGCGATTCTTCTCTGGATATTTGATGGCTGATAGAGCGATGAACAGCAGAAAGCAAGCGTGCAGTGTTGATCGCATCTGAGTCGACGTTACCTATATAGTCACTTAAGTCTTGAGACACCATCGTCAGTTTTGACAAGGTATGCTCGGTCGCCATTTTTTTACTGAAATAGTATTGAAGTGAAACTGCCACGATTGCCGTTAGCACCGTCGCTAGTAGAAACATCCCTCCAACGGTCACCCGCAACGAGATTTTTGTGTTTGGCATTATTCTATCCTTGAATAACCACTAGCTCAGAAATGTAACATGCTAGCAATATTCATATTATTACTACGTCATGACACCTCTAGCAACACATTATTCTATATATATTTACGATCTCCCTATATCACCTTCTGCGTCGCACTATCTCTGTATTTAAATGATATTTAACAATATAAATCAGCGGCCAATTACCATAATTAATTTAGTGGTATTTATTTTCATAAAATGGAAACACCTCACGCCTTTGTTGTCAGGCTTATTATATTATTTACGTTATGCTATAAATTTAGATATAAAATTTTAACATTAAGTCAGTTCGTTAGTATTGACATAACCTTATGTCAGAACATCTTCGAGCATTATCAGGCAAGCCTATGACGGATAATTTCTCCCCTTCTGCCAGCACTATTGTGGCAAAAGATTCTAAAAGCAACGAGCATACAGTCAGCGATTTTGCTATTTCTGAGTACTTATCGAAGCCTTTTAAAATCGAACTAACCATCATCTCAAAAAACTTTATCATCGATGATCAATTGGGGCAAAAGCTCTCTATCACCCGCTTCATTAATGGCACCGATAATTTGACCGCAACGCGAGTATTCAGCGGTATTGTTACGCAGGTTCAATTATTGGGTATGGACGGTAATCTGCAGTACTCTAGTTACCGCGTCACCCTGCGGCCGTGGTTTTGGTTATTGAAGCACACCCACTCTTTTCGCGTTTACCAAAACCAATCAACGAAAGACATCGTTTCAGACGTGTTAACCCAAGCAGGTTTCAGTGGCTCCTTTAAGGCTGGTACGATGCCCTCATCGAAACGGGAGTATTGTGTTCAATACGATGAAAGCGACTTTGATTTTGTAACACGCTTGTTGGCAGAGGAAGGCGTTCACTACTTTTTCCAACACAGCGATTCCGACCATCTAATGATGCTTCAAGATGCGCAGAGCCCTTTTCAAAAGTCTGATGCCAACAAGCTCGACATGATTGAAATTCCTTCAGGCAGTAATCCACTGATCAATAAATGGATGCCGCAAGGTCAGTTTCATGGTGCCAGCATCGAACTCACCAGTTATGACTACTCACAAACCAAACTAGTGAGCAGCAAAGAGAAGAAATCCAGCCATACAATCGCCAACAACACCAAGTTAACGAAACAGTTTTACCCGAAACTTGGCATCACAGGTGGAATGGAAGATCTCGCCAGTAACCTAGTTAAACGACGTATCGAACAACTAGAGCAAAATTACCAAACTGTCGAGGCCGAAGCACAACACGATTCATTTGAATTAGGTACGTGGTTCTCATTGTCATCCCACTTAGACAAGTCTCAACTCGGCGATTATCTGGTCACGGAACTTCAGATTCGATACAGCACTGAAAACCATTGCGAGACACGCCTCACCCTACTTGATACTTCAATTCCTAATTACCCGACACCGCGAGATAAGGCCAGAATACACGGCCTACAAAGTGCAATTGTCGCAGGAAGCACCGCGGGTGAGATCAATCAAGATGACCAAGGCAGAGTTCGTATTCAATTTCATTGGGATACGGAAGCCTCTGGCGACAAAACAAGTTGTTATGTTCGTGTCGCTCAGATGATGGCAGGCAGTGGCTACGGTGCTCAGTTTATTCCGAGAGTAGGACAAGAGGTGCTGGTCAGCTTTATTGATGGCGATCCAGACCAACCAATTATTACAGGAAGCGTTTATAACAGTAAAAACCCGCCACCTTACAAAGAAGCCAATTCGACGAAAACAGGCATTAGCACTAAATTGAGTGGATTGGCGAATGAACTCTATTTCGATGATAAGAAAGACAATGAGCTCTTGTATATGCGCGCGACCAAAGACTTCACCAAAGAAGTCGAGAACAACCTGACTGAGACCATCAAAGGTGAGCTGCTACAGAAAACAACCAAGCAAGTTACCGTCTCAACAGAAGATAATTACACACTGAGTTCAGACAAAGCGATAAGTGAGAAAGGCAAATCAATCTCACTAGAAGCCGATGACAAGATAGAGCTGACGGTAGGATCGAGCAAGATCACCATGTCTTCATCTTCCATCAGTATCGAAGCCAGTAACATTGATATTAAAGCGAGCAGCGCACTCAACCTTGAAGGCATGAATGTAACAAGCAAGGCAACATCCGCCAACAAGATCTCCGGTGTAACAACGGCTCTCGAAGCAACAAGCTCCAACAGTATTAAAGGACTCAGTGTCGCTATTAAAGCGGATACGACACTGTCAGCTGAAGGCTCATTAAGTGCCGAATTCAAATCTGGTTTGAAAGGCACTTTCGATGGCGGTGTGATGGGTGAGCTAAAAGGTGCGATTGTTAAGGTGAACTAGCATATTCAAGTCGCTAACACTTAAACCACACCAAAGTACAAATTTAGGTAAAACGAAAACATGTATAAAAAGATTCCGTATCAGACAGGTCGGCAGTTACTCGACAGGTTCTCTAGCTCAGACGAAGCTCAAGCCCTGATCGATGAAGATCTCAGCATCAACGACTCCATAGAAACTCTGTTAGAGAACGAGCTTTACTTCGATTTGGTTCAGCTTCTTGCTCACGGACTACCGGTTCGAGAAGCTATTTGGTGGGGCGCACACACGCTCGATGCAAGAAACGACGTCTGGTCTGCGATGCAAAAGCAATGTATTTCCACAGCCAAAGCTTGGGTCAAATCACCATCAGAAGAGCAAAGGCGCAAGAGTGAACTATTCTCTAATAAGCTCAAATTAAATTGTGGCCCATCTTGGTTGGCGCAATCGGTATTTTGGAACGGGTCTGGCAGTATTGTTGCACCAGATTTGCCAACAGTTCTCCCAGATCCTTTTCTATACTCTAAGGCGGTAGCTGGCGCGATTAACCACTCGGCAGCGCTACCAAATTGGGACAAAACAGACGAGTACTACAAAAAATCCATCGGCATAGCGCTTGAGCTTGCCAAGGGAAGCAAAGCATAGGAGTTACCGATGACATTAGCTGCACGATTAACTGACATGCACGTTTGCCCAATGCAGACACCCGCAGTTCCGCCGATCCCCCACGTAGGCGGGCCAATCAGTGGCCCCGGAGTACCAACAGTCCTCATTGGCAATATGCCAGCCGCGACACTTGGGGATATGTGCGTTTGTGTCGGGCCTCCAGATAGTATCATCAAAGGCAGTGCTACTGTGCTCATAATGAGTAAACCAGCAGCACGTATGGGAGATACAACCAGCCACGGCGGTACGATTGTTTTAGGCATGCCAACTGTGATGATTGGAGGCTAAATACCTTACTTTTCATATGGTTTCAAAAAACCGTGACATCGGTCCACTTTCTTAGATGAAGTTCAAAGTTTTAAGTAAATATCTATTTTGCATGAGACTTTTCACGAAAAAGCTCTAGAATTAATAAATGTTAACAAGTGTTTACGAAGCATAAGGATTATGTATTAAATATAACACTTTAGTGCGATCGGGATAACAATAGATTTTTACAGGATGTATATGACAGAAATCGCTCACCTACTTGTTCCTATCTCGGATGAAGAGCCTTCAGGCTCTTATTTGAAGTTAGATCGAAGTGCCTATCGCAGTTTAAGAAACGTTTACAATAGCGCTCAATCCTCATTTCGACAGTTGGTTGAAACGCCTGATGCATCCTCAGACCCCGCAATCGTGGATGCCAATACAGAAAACTGGGCTGAATTAAGAAAGATTTCAGAGGAAACGCTGACTTCACAGTCTAAAGACTTAGAGATATTAGGTTGGTACATCACGAGTCAACTTTTTACTTCTCAACCATTTAATAACCTTGCTAATGCAATCCCGGCTTTAAACCTTTTCATCGACCAATTTTGGGATACGCTAAACCCTATGCTTCCGGAAGCTAAACTCAAAGCTTCTGACGATGCAGGGAAAGCAAAGGAAATCACTGAGTTTAAAACTAAACCCCTACTTCAGCTCGTTGGTGAATCTGTTGATTCAAGCTCCGTTTATATTCCTTTTCAAATGCTTGATTTTTGCGCAGGCATTACTTTTGGTGATTACCTCACTGCAGAGCGTAAAGGCAATATCGCAGAGCTAAAAGAAACAGCATTAAGCTCATTTGATGGAAGTGTTTCAGAAACACTCTATCTACTTGCGAGTATTTTTAGTGAATTAGAGGTTGCTGAAAAAAACTTAGCTGAAAAATGCCAAGCTGCTGGTGCTACCGTAATCAGCTTCAACTTCATTAAGACAAACGTACGTGACTTAATTAAAGCGATACATTTCCTTGTTGGAGAAAAACTCGCTCCTTGGCCGTTGGATGACAACTTCCACGTTATCCAAAATTCAACAGAAGTGCCTCAACAAGACGATTCGATACATTCGGCATCCCGGCAAGCAAGTGATACCCCTATTGACTCGAGTTTAGCCACTGAAACAAGCCAAAATTCAAGGGCAACTAATCCGGTAAACCAAGGTAACGGATGTGTCGCTAGTGACGGGCAAGCCCAAGCATTAAATAACCCTGCCTCTCTAAACCAAACTCAAACGATTGTTCAAAACATCTCGAGCATCAACGGCATTGTTAATCGTGATCATGCGTTTCAAGAAATTAGAAAAATCGCTGAATACTTTAAAGAAACAGAACCTCATAGCCCTATTGCATTCTTACTCGAGCGTTCAATTCGTTGGGGCTACATGAGCTTCCCAGAATTACTCCAAGAAATGGTTGGCAATGAAAGTGTCATCGCCCAAATCAATCAAATGACAGGAATGGACAACCTAGACAAGACCGATTTGTCAGGAAAGTCCGTACCAGTAATGACTTCCGCTCCGGATAGAACTCCGGTAGCAACACCGACTATTGAAGAGCCAGCTGCAGTATCGCCAGTTCCTGATAGTTCAAATAGTACGACAGATACAAACCAAACATCTGAATCGACTTCCAACTCATCATCGAACAGCCTGCAAGATTTTGAGTGGTAAAGCACATTAATGCGTTGAGCAAGGAGAAAGTAATGGCTTCTATTTTTATGAGAATTGATGGTACGACACCAAAAGGTGCAGCAACGGTAGAAAAGATCGGGGGTAAAGATGGATTCTTTGCACTTGATAGCGTTTCTTGGAGTGCAGTACGTGGTGTTGGTATCGATGTAGGTAATGCAAACAATGCGGACCAAGGTATGGTTGCTCTTGGTGAAGTCAACATGACTCGTGGCTGTGATGGTGCAACACCTCATCTAACCACTTTCTTATATGCGCCGGGTCCAGAAGGTCGCACTGTTGAAATCGTTATGACAAAACCAAACCGTGAAGGTTCTGGTGCTGATCCATATCTGATTCTAACGCTTAAGATGGCTCGTATGTCTAGCTACAACATGTCTGGTACAGACGGTTCACTTCCAAGCGAATCTTTCAGCCTAACCTACACAGAAATTTCTAAAGCTTACTACATTGAAGCAGACGGCGGTAAGATCGAGAAAGGTCCTGAGGTTGGCTTCGATGCGACTACAGCTAAAGTTACTTCAACTGCTAAGTAATTAAACAAGGAGAGTTACCGTGGCACTAAATTCCCAACATAAACGCGTAAGTAAGAACCGCGTAAGTATTACCTATGACGTTGAGACTAATGGCGCTGTAGAAACCAAAGAGCTCCCTTTTGTTGTTGGGGTTATTGGTGACTACTCAGGCCATAAGCAAGACAAAGAAGAAGTGGAAGATCGTACCTTCTATAACGTTGATAAAGATAACTTCGACACTGTAATGAAGCGCGTTGGCCCTGAATTATCGCTAAAAGTAGACAATGTACTTGCCGGTGATGATAGCCAGTTTGAAGCGAGCCTTAAGTTTGACTCGATGAAAGATTTCGAACCTGAAGCAATTATCGAACAGGTTGAACCGCTTAAAAAACTCGTCGAAACCCGTAATCAACTGAAGGTACTTCTTTCTAAAGCCGATCGTTCCCGCGATCTAGAAAAGCTTCTTAAAGAAGTTCTACAAAGTGCAGATACGATTAATGCTCTTTCTGATGAACTTGGCATTAAAGAAGAAGGAGCAGAGTAATGAGTACTGAAACTGAGAATCAAGCGCAACCGGAAGTAGCGGAAGGCTCACTGAGCTTCCTAGACCGCGCGATTGAAGCAACCACTCAAACTCCTGCAGACACGACAAAAGAACTGTTTTCTGTACTTACAGAGCAAGCTCTTTCTGGCACCGTGACGTGGGATAAGAACGTTACAAAAACAATTGAAAACGCAATCTCAGAAATAGATAAAAAGCTATCTCAACAGTTATCTGAAGTCATGCAACAGAAAGACTTACAGAAGCTTGAAGGCTCTTGGCGTGGTCTACAAAAACTCGTAAAAGAGAGCGAACTTGGTCGTGATCTAAAGATCAAAATGGTCGATTACACTCAAGAAGAGCTGCTTGACCAATTTGAAGATGCTCCTGCAATTGACCGTAGCCCATTATTCAATGCGGTTTATCAAGGTGAATTTGGCACCGCGGGTGGTGAACCTTACGGCACATTCATTGGTGATTACGAGTTCAGCGCGAAAGATGAAGATGTTGCTCTACTTCGCTACATGGGCGAAGTCGCTGCAGCGTGTCACGCACCATTCGTTGCTGCTGCCAATGCTGAGATGTTCGAGTTTAATGACTTCCAAACATTCTCTGAAGGCAAACCTGTTGCTGCAGGTTTCGACTCTCCTGCTTACGCTGCATGGAATTCATTCCGTGAGAGTGATGACGCTCGCTACGTAACCCTAACACTACCACGAACTCTTGCTCGCCTACCTTATGGTGACAAAGGTTTGAGTACTGATGTCTTCGCTTATGAAGAGCTTGGCACTGATATGGATGGTAATCCTAAGCCAACCAGCAATGATCAGTTAGTTTGGTCTAATGCTGCGTATGATCTTGGTCTTAAAATGACTCAAGCTTACACAGCTTCAGGTTGGTGTACTTCTATTCGCGGTCTGGATAACGGTGGTAAGGTCGAGAACCTTCCAAACCTAACGTACAAGTCTGAAGCGGGCGACCTACTTCAGCAATGTCCAACAGAAGTTAACCTAACGGATGAGCGTGAGAAAGAGCTTTCTGACCTTGGTTTCCTTCCTTTGGTTCACTACAAAAGCTCTAACTACGCTGTATTCATCGGCGGTCAAACAACTCAGAAGCCTAAAACCTTCACTGACCCAGATGCAACGGCGAACGCTGCAATTTCAGCTCGCCTACCTTATATCATGGCAAGTAGCCGTATCGCCCACTACCTGAAAGTAATGGGTCGCGACAAGTTAGGCTCGAATCTTGAAGCTCCGGATATCAAACGAGAACTACAACTATGGATCGACCAATACACCAACGCGGGTGCCATTGGTAATGAGCAGCGTGCAAAAACCCCGCTTTGTGAATCTCGCATCGAGGTGGTTGAGCAACCTGGTAAGCCAGGCGCCTACTCTGCAGTCGCTCATCTAAGACCTTGGTTACAACTTGAAGAACTGACAACCTCGGTTCGAATGGTTGCTAAGATTCCAGGCTAATATGGATTTGGCCGGAGCAATCCGGCCAAAAATTTTGTATGAAGTTAAATACAGAATGGCAAAACAAATTCAATCAATTAGATGACACAGATAATACCTTTATGAAAGAGGCTTTATCTCTGTTATCTGAGCTAGACCAACACTCCTTAAGCTCTAAATCCTCACTAATTTCATTGATATCAACACTTATATCAACAATCGATTCCAAACTCAGTTTACAGCTTGATGAGATCCTCCATGAACCAGAGTTTCAAAAATTGGAACGTAACTGGTTAAGCCTTCAGCAGCTTGTTTCCCTACCCGTCAGTTACCAAAGAGCGCATGTAAAACTGCTCGATATGAACTGGGTGGAGCTCTCTAGCGACGTCAATCAAGCCTATTCAACCAAATCCAGCGACTTGTATAACAAGATCGGCAATAACGAGCTGAATACCTTAGGTGGTCACCCTTTTGGTTGCATCACCTTTAGTCACCCTATCTCGATGGATATCGATTTTGACGCCGACTACGACGATCTATTTACTGTAGAACTGTTAGGTAAATTAGGCGAAGCGACACTCTGCCCTATGTTGTTTTCTCCCGTATCAACGTTCTTTGGTGAAAGCGGAGCCGATTGGTTGTCTGATATCGAACGTATCAATAAGATCCTTTCCGGCCCCGACTTTAAAGCGTGGCAGGATTTACGCAGTAAACCGAGCTCTCGCTTTATTGGTATGGCACTTCCTCAAGTGCGCCTTCGTGATGCTTACAAAAACCGACGAGCTGGCTTCATTTACAATGAGCAAGGTCAGGGAGCTTGGGGATTAGCCAATATGGTGCTTGCTACCACTATCATGCGAGAGTTTCACCGTGTGAACTGGTTTGGTTTTTTGAAATCTCGTTGGAACGATAAGTTTCAAGGCGCCGTCATCAACCTCCCTGCGAATCACTATTTCGACAGTCATCTGCACAAGCCAGTAACGGACATTAGCTTGTTCGGACAACTGTCGAATTTCTACGCGCAGAGCGGTTTTATCCCATTAGCGAAGAGTCCTTTAACCGATAAGTTTTACTTCAATGGTAACAACTCGATTTGGCAGTGCGGGCAAAGTGACAACGACAAAGTGCTTACTCAGATTCAAACCACACTGATGTCTTGTCGAATTGCGCACTACTTAAAAGTTCAAGTAAGAGAGATGATCGGTAGCTTCAACAACGCCACCGAGTGTGAGTTGTTTTTGACGCACTGGATTGACAAGTTCTCGAGCAACGTTTCCTTCGCCAATGAAGAAATCTTATCCAAATACCCATTAAGTTTCGCCAAAGTGAGTGTCACTGAGTCAAGCGCTCAAGCTGGCAGCTTCGCTTGTACTTTACGTATCGTTCCTCAATACCAGTTTGACTATTTCAGTGGTGAAGTGGTTCTAACAACCAATCTAAACGAGGTGATGTAATGAGCTTTTGGAAGACCTTCATCTGTGATTCAAAGCCCTATCAGGATGCTGAGATTGAAGACATCAAGTTCCATCTCACCAAACTATTAGAAGCAGAAGCATCACTGACCGATATCGATAACAGGTTAGTCGAAGTCAATCGTTCTAATTTGAAGTTTGGTATCGAAGATATTCAGTTACTGAGTGCGACCCTTGAAAAGACTCAGCTCACCCTACGCATTGAAACATGGATAAAGAGCTTTGAACCACGATTACACGACATATCTGTAGAGCTTGGAGAACGCAAAGAAGGTGACAACTCGCTTTCGTTCAACATCATCGCCAAGGTCAAAACCAGCCATGGTGAACAGGATCTTATCTTTGATTCCAAAATCGCATTAAGCGACTTAACGACCTCTTTAGAAGAAGATAACTATGACTGAACCTATTATGCGTTACTTCGAGCAAGAACTTGCCTTTGTGCGCCGTTCATTAGGACAGTTTGGTCAGGAATATCCGACGCACGCTGAAAAACTCAATATTCATCAAGGTAAGATCGAAGATCCGAGTATGGCTCGCCTATTAGATGGCGTAGCACTGCTGAATGCGAAAGTAGAAAAGAAACTCTCAGAGCAACTACCTGAGGTAATTGAAGGCATTTTAAGTGTCCTCTACCCTTCTTATATTCAAACGGTTCCTAGTGTTGCTTATCTTGAATTGCTTGCCGAAGATGGCCCGATTGAGTCGAGTACTTTACCAAAAGGTTCTCTGTTTTCGAGCACCAACACCAAAAACGAATGCCTATTTAGAACCGTTGACGAACTCAAAATAGCCCCATTTAATTTAGGTAACATCAAGGCTTTAAGCGCTCCATTTAGCTTTAACAGACCAAAATCAGCCAATCAAAGCTCTGCAGTTGTTCAGATTTCTTTAAGTACCGGCGACCCAGAAGTCCATTTCAGCCATTTGGAATTGAATGACCTCGACTTCTTCGTCAAAGGATTTGAAAACAACGCAGACTCACTAGTCGAGCTTCTTCTCAACAACACTTTATCGATCTCGATTTCAGACAGTGAATGCGCTCGCCACGTCACTGTCGATAGCCACCAGCTTAAGAATCGAATCAGCGACCTAGAATTTAAGTTTCTGCCTGAACACGGTAATCAATTCACGGGCTACCAACTGATTAATGAATTCTTCTTTTTCAAGGAGAAGCGCCAGTTCTTTAGACTTAAGAATTTTGCCGAATACGCCAGTCAGTTTGACGAATCTGAACTCGTCATTAACTTGTTCATGTCATCATTACCGTCTGAGTTTATCCGCCTATTCAATAAAGATGTCTTTAAGCTTAATGTGATTCCCGCGATTAACTTGTTCGAACAAACAGGCGAACCGATCCCATACGATCACAGAACCCTTTCTGTTCCAGTCAATGCCGACGCGCACAGTGACAACAATATCGAAATCATTGAAATTCAGAAGGTGTACGAAATCACGCCTAACGGTGAAATACCGTTAGTTCCTCTTTTCAAAGAGAAATACACCCACAATCAGCAATATGACTACTGGCAAAGTAAACACAATCACTTTGGTGAAATGAGCATCGCAATCTCGCTATCTGAAGCGCCAGAAGCTGAATTTAGCAAGCTACTTGGTACTCATTTACTGTGCACAAATGGCAAGCAAGCGTGTGGCGTAAGCGGCACTCTGGAATGCCTAGAGAGTATTGATTTGCCCGGCGATTTTTCACCGATTTATCCGCCTTCGGCACCCATAACAAAGGAAGTCGACCAAAATATCCATTGGGAATTCATTAGCTTACTGAACACCAACTTTTCATCACTGGTGCAGTCTAGTAATCCGGTTGCTGACCTCAAACATATGTTAAGTTTGTGCAGTCGAGAACAAGTATCGAGTGCCGAAATTCAGATGATTCACTCGATCACGTTTAACTCTCAAGTATCCGCGATTCGCGTTCTGGGTAAAAACGTATTCTCTCCCGGTACTGAGATTGAATTGACGCTTGATGCCACATCACCCTACCTTGCATTTGCCGATGTGCTGAACCGCTTCTTCCAACAATTTTGTAGTTTTGACCGATACATCCAGCTCAAGATCCGTATTTACGGACGAGACGGTATCGTCAAAAAGTACCCGAAAATTCACGGTAGTCAATTGTGCCTATAACGCAGCGAATATCGGTAGCGCCGTCAACTATAGATAGCCCAAGCGATAGTCATAGGGAGATGATATGAAGCCTTTCATCAAAGACCTAGCCGCTCAGCCTGAAAAGTACGACTTCTCTCAGGCAATGAGGCTATTGGAGCAGCTTCAGTCCCAAAGTAGCGCGCCGATACAGATCCAATTGAAATCGGAGGCGATGCCGACTGGCAACCCTCAAGAGATCCAATACTTCTCGTTAAAGGGAAACAAAGCCAAACTCAGATTAGCAAAACAAGCGCTCTCGGGCGTTAAAGGCGTGATACCTAATTACATATACGAAGAGTTGTTAGCCGCGATCCACAATGAAGATCATTCGCTGCAAGATTTTCTGGATGTGTTCAACCAGCGACACTATGAGATTACCTATCGAACCAATGCACGGCGTTGGTTATTAGTAGAAAGCGAGCAAAGCCCGAAAAAAACGGCCTTGTTAAACCACTTTGCAGCGCTTGGGAAAGAGCACTCAGAGTACCTGCAATACTCGCTTCTTTTGAGCCAGCAAAGTCGCAGTCTGACCGCATTGAAGAAGATCCTTAATGACTATTTCCCCTATGCCATCGACGTTGAATGCAAAGCGTTTGAAAGACGTTTATTGCCAGCAGACTCGCTAACTCGGATTGGTACAGATCGTGATTTTAATAGTCGCTTAGGTCAAGGCTTTTTAGTCGGGAGAACCTGTCTCGCTCACTTCAATAATCTGAATATTTTTGTGACTCCGAAAAACCGTACCGAGTTTCTCGAAATACAACAAGATGACCAATTTGCAAAAGCTGTGTTGTCTTTGACTCAGCACTATTTAAAAGACAGTACGCCTGTTGCCATTTATCTGAACGTCAAACGTTCATATTTAACCAAACCCCGTTTATCAAGCAAGGTTTCTATAGCCGCTCGTTTAGGTGAAATTGACTACCTTGCACCTGAGCGTAACCCCAATGAAACCGTAAAAATTTTGCTTTGTAGTTCATAAATACGGAATGTGTAGATTATAGAGATACAAGGAATTGACTATGACACAAGTAACTCTCACTAACTTAGTAGGAAAGCTATCTCCCGAACTGAAGCAAGCGTTGGAAGCGTCTGCGGGCGCGGCGATGAACCAAGGTGTTGGAGCGATAGAAACAGAACACTGGATCCTTCAGCTTGTTTCCCAAAAAGATCCGAAGTTAATGGCGTTGTGCGAATCTCAAAAGCTGTCATTAGACGCCTTAGTGAATGAACTGACAAAGAAAATATCCATGTTGCCTAAAGGCAATGAAGGTCAACCAACATTAAGTCACAGCTTAACTGAGTTAATCAAAGATGCTTGGATGATCGCGTCCGTAAACTACGGCCACGGTGAGATAGTCAGCTTGCACCTTATTCAAGCTTTGATGCAACAGAATGTATTGGGTGTGAGTACCCTACAGCTTGAAGCATTAAGCAGCGTGTCACTCGAATCTCTGCAAGGCCTGATCAAGAAAACCCCGATCGCACGTAACACAGCCGCGCCTTCTGCCAATGGTTCTGTCGATACCACACCCGCAGGTAACGACGCACTTAGCAAATACACGGTCAACCTGACTCAACAAGCGATTGACGGCAACATAGATCCTATTTCTGGCCGTAATGCCGAAGTAAGAAAAGCGATTGATATCTTGTGTCGTAAGCGCCAAAACAACCCGATTATGGTCGGTGAACCCGGCGTAGGTAAAACCGCTGTTGTTGAAGGCTTAGCGTTAAGAATCGCAGCGGACGAAGTCCCTAGTGCTCTGCAAGGCGTTCAAATCCACTCTTTAGACCTTGGTTTACTGCAAGCTGGTGCGAGCGTTAAAGGTGAGTTTGAAAACCGCTTAAAAGACGTCATCAACGAGGTAAAAAGCTCAGAAGTACCGATCATTGTATTTATCGATGAAGCCCACACCCTTATTGGTGCAGGCGGCGCTGCCGGACAAAACGACGCGGCAAATCTTCTAAAACCCGCACTAGCTCGTGGTGAATTCAAAACCATTGCCGCAACAACCTGGGCCGAGTACAAGAAGTACTTTGAAAAAGACCCAGCACTCACACGTCGATTCCAAGTCGTCACCATTGAAGAGCCTAACGCCGAAGATGCAATGCAAATGCTGCGTGGTGTGGCTGCTTCATTGCAAGCTCACCATGGCGCTTTTATTGCTGAATCCGCAATTGAAGCCGCGGTCAACTTATCGATCCGTTACCTTCCAAGTCGCCAGCTACCCGACAAAGCAATCAGCCTGCTTGACACCGCCAGCGCCCGAATTGCCTTAACACAAGGTGCAAAACCCGAAGTACTGGAAACACTTGAACAGACTATTCGTTATCAAGAAAACGAGAAAGCTGCACTAGAGAAAGAAGATGCCCTATTCTCAAACAGCGCTGAAATAATCGAAGAACTGACACAATCAATCGAAGAGAATCAACAGGCACTAGCGGCATATTACACGCGCTGGGAAAAAGAGATTGAATTAGTTGACCAAATTAAAACGGTTCAGCAAGAGATCACGGAAGAGCAGGAACAAGATGCCGTCGATGCCACTAAACAGAAACAACTCGATACTCTGAGAACCGAATTAGCAGAACTACAAGGTGAAGAGCCGTTAGTTTATGCGATGGTTGACGACAACACCATCGCACAAGTGATTGCCAATTGGACGGGTATTCCAGTTGGTAACATGATGAGTGACGAAATCGCTAAGTTGCTTACCTTAGAGGACGAGCTCAATACCCGAGTCATTGGTCAAGATGTTGCTAAGAATGAACTTGCTAAAGCGATTCGTATATCCCGCGCGGGTTTAACCGACAATCGTAAACCTATCGGCGTGTTTTTAATGTGTGGTCCAAGTGGTGTGGGTAAAACCGAAACCGCCATGGCACTCGCGGAGCAACTGTACGGAGGTAGCAACGACCTTACTGTAATCAACATGACCGAGTTTAAGGAAGAGCATAAGATCTCTATGTTGCTTGGCTCACCAGCGGGTTACGTCGGCTTTGGTGAAGGTGGTGTACTAACAGAAGCGATTCGACGCAATCCTTACTCAGTGCTGCTGCTAGATGAAATGGAGAAAGCGCACCCTGGCGTGCATGACCTGTTTTACCAAATCTTCGATAAAGGCCATATCAAAGACAGCGAAGGCCGAACGGTTGATTTCAAAAACACCATTATCATCATGACTTCGAATGCCGCTGATCAAGCTATCTGTGATGTCTGTGCTAAGACTACAGACCGCATAGACAACGACGAGCTACTGGAGGCGATTCGCCCCGACTTGCAACAGTACTTTAAGCCCGCTTTCTTAGGCCGAACCACGATTGTCCCGTACTACCCGCTTAATGATGAAGAACTAGCGAAGATCACTGAGCTATCACTTAATCGCATCAAGAAGAAGCTGGCAGAGCAATATCAAGCGTCGTTCACATGGGATGCTGACTTCATTCAGTTTGTGGTGGATCGCAATACAGACCCAACAACGGGTGGCCGTGCTGTCGAGCAAATCATTAACCGCTCTCTGATGCCGAGGTTGGCTGAAGAGTGTATCGGGCGTCTAAGCCGCAGCGAACCGATTACTCATGTGTCGGTCAGCGCGACAAACGATAGCGCCGATTTCGATTTAACGATTAAATAGGCCTTAGCTAATGAGCAGTAAGACCAGCCAAACCTTGACCAAACCTTCATTACTTAACTTGTCGCTTCGGGTTAAGTTGATGTTTGCCATCATGGCGGTCTTACTGTTCTCGATAGCGTTAAACGCCACACTGAACTATTTCAACTTTGAGAAAAGACTGACTGAAACATCTGATTCTATCTATGAGATAGTCTTGGAGGAGACTCATAACGATATTAACCAAGCGATCAGCCTAGGCTTACCTCTGTCTGCCATCTCCAATATTCAGAATATGCTAGATCGCCGCCTCCAAATTGTTGATGGTATTACTGCTTTGGTGGTTGTCTCTACCTCTGGAGAACAACTGTTTGGTACCGGAGAAGGAACTCAGCAAAGTGATCGTCAGCTATCACTTGATATCACCAACTCTTTTGGCTTAGTCGAGGGTCAAGTAAAACTCTACTACTCCACCACTCTATTAGAGCAGCAAAAGACCTTCTTACTTAAACTTCAGTTTCTCTATTCTGCAATTTGGATTCTGCTTTCGTGTTTAGTGGCGTTTGTCGCGTTGAAATACCTATTGGAAGGTATTGTTGGTAGAGTAAAAAGTGCAACCGCCATCTTTGAGTCTGAGCCCGGTTCAGATGAGTTGCTGCCAACGATCACACAAGCTCACAAAGCGCTTCAATCTCCGAACTCGTTATCTAAGTTTGAGAAGTTTAAAAACAAACACTTTCCCGTGTTTATTATCTCCCTTGCAATCTTACTTACCATCATCGCCAACTTAGGGGTTTCATACCAATCTCTAGATAAGTTTTCTCAGATATACGAAATCAAGCTTGAACAGAAATCGAACCTAATTGGCGATTCATTAAATCAAATGATAAAGGGACTACTTGATAAGGGAGTGCCTGACGACAGGCTGTATGGCTTAGAAGAAGAGTTTGCGTTCTTCGTCGATCATCACAGCGAGATTCTATCTATTAACTTTCAAGGGCAATCTGGAACAACTTATCGCTATCCTGAGGTTTATGTGGAGCACCCTTCTATTCGCGAGTCTACGTTCACGCTTAATAACAGCCACACGATTCAGTTGAATGTCACAACTGACAACAATTTGATCATCAACCTGCTCAAAGAGAGCGTCATGGATATGATTACCGTGTTGGTTGCCTCTTGCCTTGTGGTGGCCGAAATCATTCTGTTCATGTGTAACTTCATGATCATCTCACCTTGGAATCAGGTAAAGCGTGTCTTTATGCTAGTCAACCGAGACATTGTGAATCATCTTGCGAAGATCTCGACTCGAGATGAGATTGGTAAACTGCTCAATCTCACCAACCAAGCGATCATCAAACTGAATCCCAACCAACCATCTCAAGATATTGATAAACAAGATTTTCGATTCATTCGTTTGCCGCTGTTTTTATTGGTGTTCTCTGAAGCGTCTTCGCTGGCCTTTTTTCCCAGATTCGTCTCTTCGCTGGAAAACACTACTGGCTGGATTCCTGAAAACCTTGTCACGAGCTTACCCATCTCCCTATTCATGTTGTGCTGGGCTATCTCACTGCCATTTGCGGGTTATTGGTCAGACAAAGTAGGTAGAAGACATTCGTTAATGACAGGTGGGCTCATTACGTGTATTGGCTTAGTGGCTACCGCTTTCATTCAATCACTAGAATTGTTGTTGATCGCTCGTGCCTTTACCGCGGTTGGTTACGGCATCGTGTTTATTTCAGCTCAGGGTTATGTCTCTGATACCACCAATGACTCGAACCGGACAAAAGGCATGGCGACCTTCCTGTCGTCGTTCTTCTCCGGCTCTCTATGCGGCGCTGCGATTGGTGGGATCCTTGCGGAAAAACTCGGCTATTCAGAAACCTTTATGCTAGCTGGATTGTTAGCCACGCTCAGCGTGCTGTTAGTTTATGTGTTCTTTGAAAAGTCCAATAGCAGTAATTCAAGTAAACCCGTCAAGTTGCAAGACTTCAAACTGCTGTTGAGTAACAAGTACTTCGCGTTAATTACTGTCTTCAGTGCTATCCCCGCAAAGATAGTCCTTACAGGCTTCCTTTATTACATCTGCCCTGTTTACCTGCAGTTTCTTGGAGAAAGTAGCTCTGTATCGGGACGCGTAATAATGGCTTATGGCCTCGCGATCATTCTAATTTCACCGTTGAGTGCCATTTTAGTCGACAGGCTCAAAAACAAAATGGCGTTTATCTTCATTGGTGGGCTACTCTCTGCGCTCGCTCTACTCAACTTCTATTTCTTCCAAGGCACACTGGGGCTACTTCTGATCGTTATTATCATTGGTATTGCACACGGCATCTGTGTTTCTCCTCAAATACCTTTAGTCATCGACCTACTTTCTGGACAAGGCATCGAGAAAGGTAAAATCATCGGTATCTTTAGGCTTACAGAGCGTATCGGGAATATCGCAGGACCAATGTTAGCCGGCGTGAGCTTAAGTATTTTCGGTTACGACCAAACCATTATTATATTTGGCGCTTCCCTGCTCGTAAGTTCATTAAGCTTGATTCTGTTCTTCTCAATTTTTTTAAAGGCTGACAAACATAAGCTAGGAGTTCAATCATGAAAATGATCGTGTTCATTCTAAGCTTTATTTTGATGATTCCTGCAGCATTTGCTAATAGCGATGAAAAACACGTCATTCTTTTATTGTGGCGGGGAGTAACAGATGCTGAGCAAGGCTTCATGGACTATTTATCTCAGCATGTGGATGTGAGATTCACGATATTAGATGCCAACCGAGATAAGGCCGCGCTCAAGCAACACATCAAAGATTTAGAATATAAAAACGCAGATCTTATCTATTCATTTGGTACCACTATCACACTGAATTTATTAGGCACTTACTCCGAACCTAGTAATTTTAGAACAAACAATTCGACACCAGTCGTGTTTAGTATTGTTACCGACCCCGTCGGTTCTAATTTAATTTCTGATTTATCTTCGAAAGATAGAAATTTTACGGGTGTCTCACATATTGTCCCTCATGAAATACAGTTCAAAGCCATTGATAAACTGAATAACATTTCTAGCCTTGGGGTTATCTATAACGCTGATGAAAATAATTCGGTTATCACCGCAAATAAAATGATGGAGTTATCGGAAATTTATAATAAGCGTGTTATGTTGTACCCATTAAACATTGATAAAAGTAAGTCAAACAGCGACTTAATTAACCTCACGATAAATAATATGAAACGTGATGGTGTCGATATGGCTTATTTACCCCCTGATTCATACATCATTACCCAAGGAGGGGAAGTCGTATCAGGGTTACATTCGAAGGGTATCCCAACATTCTCGGCCACTGAGAGCCCGATAAGAAAGCATAAAGCCTTGTTTGGTATTGTGAGTCGTTACTACAACGTTGGTCAATTTTCCGGATACAAAGCGAAGAACATTTTGAAAGGAACTCAAAAAGCTTCAGACATACCAATAGAGTCACTCAGCCAATATTCTTATATTGTGAATATCGAAGCCGCACAAGAGCTCGACTATTACCCGCCAGTGTCCATATTGAAAATCTCTGAAGTGATAGGAAACTCTAATGATGTTAACTAGAGCCTCTACCATCAGATTATCGTTAGCCACTCTTATCCTCTCGGCATCTTGGTCGATGAGCGCTTTCGCTCAACTTAAAATTGGGCCATCAAGGCTATTACTGACAACTCAAGATTGGCCGCCATACCAAAGTTATGAAAACGCTACGATGCAAGGCATTGCTTTAGACAAAGTGAAGTGTGCCTTGGGCAAGATGGGACAACCCTACCAACTCACAATGACCACTTGGTCTGATGCACAGCTGCGCGTTCATAGTGGCAGTCAGCATGGATTTTTCGTTGCGACACAAACATCAGAACGTGATGAGTATGCGACGCTTTCAGCGCCAATCGCTAAACAGACTTTGAATTGGTATTTTGGTCCAGGAGTGGAGCCGAAGGTTGATGAATTGTCAAAGTTAAACCTCAACTTTTCTGCCAAATTTGGCTCAAACAAATGGTTTTGGCTAAAACGTAACGGATTTAACGTCGTTAAGCAGCCACGAGATGCTAAAGTATTACTAAGACTTTTAAAACAAAGGGAAATTGATGTTGTTTTAGAAGATGAGTTGGTATTCAAACGAGAGCTAGAACATGCCTCTCTACCACTCGATTACTTCAATTCGACGAACTTAGATACCAAGGATATGGGGGTCTACTTTTCGAATCGATTTCTTAAAACCTACTCAGGTTTCCTAGACAGTTTTAACACAGCCATATCCAAGTGCAAGGAGTAGCCATTGTCCATCAGTGTCCACATGATTTCTGTACCTGCTGAAGAGGTTGTTTCCTCTAGAGTGTCGTATCTGCCAGAAAGTGGCGGAAGTTTAGGTCGTTCTCCGTCATGTGATATTGCGCTTCCAGACCAAACAAAATGGATTTCCCGTACTCACTGTCAACTGTACCCAACAGACCGCGGTTACGTGATCAAAGACATCAGTAACAATGGTGTTTCGTTAAACGACAAATCACTGGCAAAAGAGAAAGAGTACGTTATTACTGATGGCGACATCATCAAACTAGGAGGTTACACGCTGCTGGTTAGCCTATTAAGTACCCCTAAGGTTGAGTCAACGAACAACAAACAGGATGACACTTTCATAGAACCTTTCAATTTAAAACTGGATGACAGCGACACTGACTTTCTCGATGAAGCACTAGAAGTTGCATCGACAAAAAAAGCATCAAACTTCTCTTCAAAAAATGTGTTGAGTGATGACCCTTTTTCGTCTGATCCATTTGAGGATCTTGACGATGAACAAGTTGTTCCGAACATTGAAGTGGATGAAATCGCTCATAGCGACACCAGCGCCCTATCCTCTGCAGAATTAGAGTATTTACCCGTCAATATCGAGAACAACACTCGAATTGAAGAATCAATCGACAAGCTCATTACCCTAACCGAGAAAAATCAGCAGTATTTACAAAACCCGCAGCTACAGCAAAAAGCCTTGTTTGACGCATTAGAGCAAACGGTTGATCAGTTCTTAAACGAATTTGCACCAAAACAGCTTGAGAACCAATTTAGTGAATACGTAAGTAGCGGCATTTTTAGCAATAAAGATAAAAAGTATTGGAAAATCTATCGCAAACACTTCCAACACCGCCAAGACAACGGAGACTTCAGACGTCAGTTCAAAGCACTGTTTATGGAGAACATGCAAAAGCAAAGTGAGGAGAGAGAATGAAAAGGCTCATACTCTTATCCCTTTGTTTACTCGTCGCAGCATGCTCGTCATCGGACCCTGTTCCGGTTGTGACTCAACACTCGCTGACGGTAAAAGCAGACGCGACAATCAACCAATACAACGACGATCAAGCCAACCCTGTTGTGGTTAGGCTTTACCAACTAACGGATCAACAGCTGTTCAAGCAGCTGCCATTTATTGATTTATACAATAATGACTTGCAGTTGCTCGCGGCAAACTTGGTTTCAAAACAGGTGTTACCTATCGTATTGCCAAACTCTGAACAAGCGGTGACGTTAGATATAAATAAGAACACGCAATACATTGCAGCACTGGTCGAATTTGCAGATTACCAAGATGGCACAACCAAAGCCGTCCTCATGATGCCCTCCGAACCAGAGCAAACTTTAGAGTTAACGATTACAGGGAAGAAAGCAGAGCTAGCCGTAATACAGCCAGACTCTAGCTGGTGGCAAATCTTTTAGTAAAACAGCCAACCAATAAAAATTATAGAAAAGGATTTTACGTGGACGCTTTCAAAAAAGTAGTGTGGCAAGAAGGGATGTTTATTGCGCCTCAGCACTTTCAGCAGCAAGACCGCTATGTGCAAAACTACATTCGTCAGAATATTGAAACACTGGCTGGGTTTGCCCCTTTCTTTGGCATCACCGAGTTAGTACTTAACCATGATCTATTAAAGATCGGTAAACTCTCTATCCCGAGCTGTTCCGGCGTGTTCCCTGATGGAACTCAGTTTAATCTCAAGCAAGAAATCGTTGTCGATATCCCACAAGGCACTATCGAAACCGTGGTCTATCTTGCACTGCCAATCTCTTTGCAAGGTAACAATGATTACAGCGAAGATGGTCAAGAGCAAAGCCGTTACATCACTCGTTCAATCAATGTTTTCGATACCTCAACCTCAGAAAACGCCAGCGTCGAAGTTGATGTCGCACAACTCAACATCGGCCTCAAGTTCGCTGGAGAAGACACCTCTGGTTTTACCCTAATTCCAGTCGCTAAGATCCTAGAAATCAGCGATTCCGACGAAGTGATGTTGGATCGTGCCTTTATTCCAGCTTGTTTGCACTATGGCGCGTCGACGCTGCTTAGCGAACGAGTAAAAGAGATTCATGCACTGGTAAGTAACCGTGCTCAAAACCTTTTGAAACGCATCGAAGCTGGCCAAGAGCAGAAAAGCCCGCAGTCTATGATGCAAGACTTCCTTTGGCTGCAAACGCTCAACACGTGGTTACCGTGGTTCGAACTAACCATTAGTAACACCAAATACCCAACTCACGAGCTATATTCAAAGCTAAAGCAGTTTGAAGCTCAGGTGATGGCGCTAACACCAGCGATCCCCGCTCAGTGTCAGCCTCTAAAATACGATAAGCTTTACGACAACTTTAACCCACTGTTTTCGAGCTTAAGAAACCTGCTGACTCTCGTCCAACAAGATTCTGTCATCGAGTTCAAATGGGACATATCTCTGTTTGAAAAACGCCGCTTACTTCGCACCCTTATCAAAGATCCAAGCAGCGTGTACAACCGTCGATTCGTTCTAAGTGTAAAATCCGATATCAGTAGTACAGAGTTAAATGAACTGTTCCCTATTTCCGCTAAGCTCAGCAGTAACAACAAGATTGTGGAACTGGTTCGAAGCTCCCTTTCTGGTATCTCATTAACCCCACTGCCTATTGCGCCAAGTGAGCTTAAACCGATGCAAGGTGTCGCTTATTTTGAGGTCGATACCAAAGACAGAAACTGGCTCGATATGCTCGACACTCGCGATGCCATTGCGCTGCATGTTGATGCTCGGATACCAACTCTCGAAGTTGTTCTTTACGCGTTGAGATAATGGCTATGGATTATTTAGACGAAGAAACACTGGTCATCGATAAAGCGTCAAAAGGCTCTGCCAATACAGAGTCTGACCAGGCTTTCTCTAAATTAGTCGCGGTGCACTCCACCAGCGCTCAAGAAGAGTTTCTGCGTCACTTTGATAAAGCAGAGAATCAACTGATCAATATCAGCAGTGATTTACTGACCAAAACACTCAAGATCTCAACCTTATCTGAACCAGATGACTTAACCGTTTTCCGTGAGCAATTTATTCAGGGTATTAACGATATCAAAGCTCAAGCGACCGAGTTAACCTACCCTGTTGCTGTTATTGATAAGCTCTGCTTTTTGTATGCAGTGGTGATTGATGAGTTCATCATTTATACCGAGTGGGGAGAGAAACGAGGCTGGGAAAATAAAACCCTACTGAGTGAACTATTTGGTATGCGTAACGGTGGTGAGCTGTTCTTCTCTGTTGCCGAAAAAGCAGCAAGACAGCCTCACAAACTAATTGATCTTCTTGAGATCATTTATCTCTTCATCAATATCGGGTTCAAAGGACAATACCGTGAAGGTGGTGCTGAGCAACTAAAGGCGTTTGTCCATCAATTAGAACAAACCATCAGTCAATATCGCACCGCCAGTGGCGTTCACTGCCGCACGAAGGTAAAGCTTCCTGACGTAAGAAAGCCGACTCGACGTAAACGTTACTTCATTACCAGCTTGTTCTTCTTTTGTTTGATAGCAACCAGTATCGGACTCACTGAGTTTTGGTACACCAAGACTCATACCCAGCGAGCTCGCGATTTCACCTTTTTGCCTAACTTTAGCGAGCGCTACGTATTATCTGGTGAAGTCAAAGACATCGTATTTATTAGCCAAGACAACGATCTTGAATCACCACCTCGTCATGCAAGTAAAGCCCAAGCGGTTGAGACATCACAGGTTACCAGCCAAGCACCAAGCACGGCCAATTGGTTGGTTCAATTAGCGACGTTCTCTAGTAAGAAAAATGCCCAAGCTTTTATCAACAATCTGTCGCCATCAGCTTATGAACCAATCATCTCGCCTTACAAGAAATACTACCGAGTGATATTGAGAGCGAACACCTCAGAAGAAGCGAGAAAAACCAAAGCATGGTATGTCGAAAACGACCAGATAAATGCCATTATCGTTCGCACTTCTGCGCATGACTTAAACAAGGAAGAGTCTAACTGATTATGCCGGATGCAAAACCAAACAAGTCAGGTAACGTAAAGAAAACGGTAGGTATCTCTGCTCTAGCCTCTGTCGCGTTTTTTACTGTCGCTTCTAGCGTCATTCTGTTAACACCCCTCAATGCATATCTGGTTTGGGCGCTTGCCACGGCTGCCATTCTATCAACCTTAGTTGGTGTCATATGCTACTGGATAGTGATTAAGCGCA
Organism: Vibrio sp. T20; assembly: GCF_007858795.1. NCBI lineage: Bacteria > Pseudomonadati > Pseudomonadota > Gammaproteobacteria > Vibrionales > Vibrionaceae > Vibrio > Vibrio sp. T20. The sequence goes on along the minus strand of NZ_VFEB01000045.1, from coordinate 230,360 downwards.
GCACCAAGTCTGAGGAAGAGTCACTGGACAAAGAACTAATTCAGAAACGACAAAAGCAACTGGCTAACCATTTCAAGCGCATGATCAGTGGACAAAAACGTAAGACACGTTTAACGAGCCGCTATGACCAGCCTATCTATTTGCTGTTAAGCCAAAATCCGAACAAAGACAAAAGCATCATTACGCAAATGGGGTATGAGGCATATAAACTTGACGATTTCGGCAATGACATCGAATTCCCCATCCTATTTTGGGTTAGCGAGCATTCGATTTTAGTCTCTATCAGTATGGGTGAAGACCAACATCCCGAATATTTGAAAACACTGTGCCAATCCCTAACCGCGTGGCGACCAAGACAAGCAGCTAACGGCTTGCTGCTTACGACTGACGTGTCATCGCTATTAGAGAACAACGAGCAAATTACCCAACAGGCTGATGAACTTAAGTCGACCATTAAGACATTTAACCAAGCGTTTGGTGTCAGCCTACCGATTTACAACGTTATCTCAAACATGGGTAGCATCAGTGATTTTTGTCAGTTCTTCTCTGCTTTTGACGAGTCAAAGAGAGACGAAGTGTTTGGCGCCACTGCCCCTTATTCTAAACACGGCGGTATCGACGCCGATTGGTTTAATGATGAATATGACCACTTAATCAGTGAACTGATTGCCAATATGAGCAATGCGCTTGCTGGGCAGTTGAATCAAGATTATCGAAACTCCATCGCGAGCGCCCCATTCCAGTTTGGTTTATTGAAACAGAACTTGTGGTTGTTTTTAAATCGCCTATATCGCGGAGAACAACTCAGTGATGCGCTTCAATTTAGAGGCTTTTACTTCACTCACGATGGTCAAAGCTCCGCACAGTCAGACTTACTAGCAAGCACTGTTTCCTATTCTGTCGGTCACGAGCATTATCAGCAAAATGAGCAAATCCCGGTAAACCAAACCTTGTTCGCTCAATACTTGATGACGCATGTGATCTTGGCGGAGCACGAACTGGTCGGTGTGAACAAACGTAAAGAAAATACTCTTCTGGTTAACCAAGTGATGTTTACGCTCTCTTGGATAGGTTTGCTCGCCGCTGTATTGCTGGTAATTAAGTTTGATTTTGATTTCCAGAATCAGCGTGAGACCAGAGCTGACGTGATGCTAGAGCGTTATAAAGAAGCGATCTCTGCATCGCCGTACGACATTGAGAACATGGCCGATAACATCCCTAATCTGTTCTCACTGCAGAGAATCTACAACCTCTACAATCAACCAGAACCTTGGTATACCTTACCGTTTATGCCTAACCCAAGTATTAAGGCAGAGGTCGAAGAGGCGTATTTCGCCGAGTTACAGCAAGTTCTAATCCCTTCAATGGAAAACACGCTGGAGAAAGATCTCTTCGTCTATGTGAACTTAGAAGATCAGTCACAAACCCTCTCTTTACTTAATAACTATCGCTTACTCTTCAGCAAAGACAGAACCAACGTACAAGAGCTTAAAAACTACTACATTCGTACGCTGCAAGATCAAGGCGAAGCCGACAGCGTCAATATTGCTCAACTCGAAGTGCTGTTGGATGACATCTTTGCCCGTAATCTGACCCCAGTTAAATCAAACCATGATTTAGAAAGTTTAGCTAAGAAAGTCATCACTCAAACCGGTATTGAGACACTGCTGTACGAACACATTCAAAGCTCACCTGATTACTCAAAACGTGTCGATATTCGTGGCGAACTGGGTGATAACTTCAATTCGGTATTTAAATTCTCACCAAGTTTCGCTGGTTACCTAGTTCCGTATATCTATACACCAACCGGCTTTAATGAACTCGACTTATCGGTGAACTCCCCAACGTTAATGTCTGCATTGCAATCTTATGAAGGCGTGGCGGGGGCGTACCCTAGCGCATTGGAGCTTCACCGTATTAGCCGAGAACTCAAGCAGACTTACCAAAACGATTACATTAACTATTGGCATGACCTAATTCGTAATGTTGAAGTCAAAGAAGTTGCCGACCCGACACAGTTAAAAAATGCATTAACTAGCCTATCTGAAGCAAGCAATAACCCAATCGTTAGCTTGTATTCAACGATTGCTAAATACACCTATGTGGAGCTTGAAATCCCCGCTCAGGATGACAAAAAACAAGACCCTGCAAGCATGCCGATTCAAGATCCTGATAAGAAGGAATCCGCTCGTCAGATATCACTCAGCTTCCAAGCCTACAAAAAGCAAGTTACAGCTAATGACCAAGGTAAAAAGCCAATAGACAACCTACTTACAGCGTTTATCAATGCGAATAAGTGGGGAGATAAGTTCTACGAGGCCAAAGAGCCCCAGAAGGTCGCCTTTGATACGCTATCTGCGACTCTACAGGCTGGTAATCCTATTGCTACACTCGCGAACTTATCCAGCAATCACCTAGAAGTCGCAGAAGAACTGGTGAACAAGGTGGTCCACCAAAGCAATGAAACCGTGATGTCACTGGCTCATGACTATTTGAATACTGCTTGGTCGAACGAGATCTATCAGCCTTATCAACAACGTTTGGCTTCGTTTTATCCGTTCAATCGAAAATCAAAATCTGACGTGAGTGTCGCCGACGTTAAAGCCTTCTTCGTGACCAATGGAATCGTCGATAAGTTCCAGCAGACTCGCCTCAATAGCTTCATCAAGAACAGTGATGAAGCGCCCTATTTGCCGGGCTTATTGCCAGGGACTGGGTTGTCGATTACACCAGACGTTTGGACAATGATGGATAAAGCGGCTGATATTAAAAGTGCCCTGTTTTTGGCCGATCCGTCGAATGTGTTGATCAATTTCCAATTGAAAGCCGTCGATATGACACCGAACATTACGGAGTTTTCCATCATCTCAGATAAGCCCATCTTCACTTACCGACACGGCCCTACGCTGTGGAGCCAACAATCATGGCAAGGTGATGCGAAGTTCATCGAAAAACTCGGTGTTCAACTCAATGCACAAGACTCAACCATAGGCCAAGATACTGTGAAAGGTACATGGAGCTGGTTCCGCTTATTTGAGCCAAACGTGAACTTTACGTCTGCTCAAAACACCCAAGTTGAATTCGTCTATGGAGACAGTAAAGTGAAGCTCACCATCAAAACCCAAGGGCAATCAAACCCATTTGTCCCAGGGTTCTTCTCAGGGTTCTCTCTGCCAAGTGGAATTTAGTCGCTATCCGTCTAATAGCTCGCCCTCTTTACCGAGTCGAGCTAAACCCATCGAAGATGATGCCTCTTCTAACCAGACGAGTTCAACTGATGAACAGCTCAGACGTACGCTCCAAAAACATGGCTATACCGACCTTGCTCGCTTAAGCTCGCGAGTATTTAAAGCTCAACATCGTAGCTGGGGATTGGTCACCATCAAATATGCTCATGAGCTAAAACACCGCCACTATCTAAAACAAGAGGCAGAGTTTCTTTATTCCAACACTGATTTGGATACACAAGGCACTTACCCAAAATATCTCGACTACTTCTCTAACTACCAACAAGACTTTCTAGTACTTTCCCACATCAGTGGTCAAACACTGCGGGAGATACTAAACGACTCAAACCTACCTGAGTGTTCGTCTTTTCAATTTATTAGCTCACTAGAAACCGCTATAAACCAAATCCATAGAGTTGGATTCGTTCATGGTGATCTCAAGCCATCCAATGTAGTCATCAGTCAACGAGGACAGGCGCATCTTATCGACTTTGGTTCTGTCACCCAAATGGGAACGGATAGAAAAAAGCTTCGCTTTGATAGCTGCACCCCTCGATATTCTAGAGAGCACGCTATCACGAGTAAATTGGACGATTGGTTCGCACTTGCGGTCATACTGGAAGAACTGTCGGATGTAGGAAGCTTACCGAGTCGCTACCAGCTCCTTCTCAAACAGCACCGCTAAACGAATAACATCAAGCTGATACAAAAAAACGGATGACTAATCATCCGCATTTATTTCGATTTAACAGAAACTGATTTTCGTTATATTTATTCAGGAACCAACAGAGATTCCAAGCCACCAGCCACTGTAGCAGCGAGCGCTTTCGGTGCAAGGCTCTCTTTTACGCTTTCTTTGATCGTCGTACCATTAAAGAAGTTTTTAACCTGTTGTTTTCTTACTGCCTTAGTAAAGGCTTTTTCATCCGTTCCCGGTATAAAGTTAGGCTCACCGCGTGCAGCATTGAGTACCTGTTTCACACCTGGCTTGTTACTTTCCAATGCGATTTCACTATTGGCAATAAACGCCTTCGCCTCTTCTTGTAGCGTAGCGTAAGCACTCAGGGTCGACTTCTGGAAAGACAACTTGATAACAGAAGGATCTGTGTTCACTTTAAAACCAAACTTTCGCTTAATTCTACGCGTTAAACGAGTCTTCATGTTTGGCGGTGGTGGCGTAATGTCGGTTATAGATAAGAAGTTATATGGAGAGCTATAACACGGCATGCACACCATGTATGACGCAATCACAGGGATCTCTTCCATCTTCATTTTGAACCAGTCACGGAAGAAATTCGCACCAATAACGTCTCGCTTTTGATTAAGCATCACACACTCTTGCTTAAACTTGCGAAACTTACGTTCCATTACCCACTTGTCGTATAAGCCGCGGAAAAAATTGAAGATAGAAAGTACGGCTTTAACAATACTGGTCACCGTTGCGCCAATACCTGAGCTCGCTAGGTTAATCGCGATCACGCCACCATGCGCGAGTGCAATCATTGAATCTTGGATAGCAACAGCGCGGATCTCACCACGGATTTTGTCTATCACATCAGCGCCCACACGAGTGGTTGTCATCGAACTCAAGTGACGAGTCTTATGATTGTTTACCGCTTTACCTAAAGCGGAGTAAATTCGGCTGGCCGCCTCTTTGATATCATCAATAGCAGGTGCTAAATCTGCAAAGATCTTCTTCACCAAGCTAGGAATCATACTCAGTATTTGAGCTTTGATATCATCCATAGCGATACTGGTGATGCTCTTTGCATAATCTAAGAATTTCTCTTTGACCTGCTCGGTAATATTTTCAATCATCCCCGCGAGGCTAGTTCCACTCCCCGTCACTCCCTCCGTTATGGTACCGGTTAAACTGTCTACTTCTGTTGCAGCGGCAACTGCAATCTTAACTTTATCTACTTTAGTCACACCCACCAAATCAGCATTAGCAAACAGCGATAGCATGTCTTTCTGAATGAGGGTCAGCCCTGTATTCGGCATCGTACGTTCTCCCTGTAACAAGTCCACGATAGATTTGAAAAGTTACTTGAACGACTAAGTACCTCAGAATCATTCGGTCTTAGCTAACTGAAACCTGAACTATTCAACCTTGATCGCACTACTACACTATCCATGCAGTTATTCTTTGTTAAATAAAGGTTAACATATAAAATATCTATTTATAGAAAGGTTCACCATTATTTCCTTTTAGATTCCAAAACCAACAATTAACCCTCTTGAAATCATGCATTTCCGCCAAATTCCACTACGCTTTATCAATATAAAACATAGCAATCTGATTAAATTTTTTAGGGACGAAAAATGAATCAAATTACGACAGATAAACCGATCATTTTGGTTGTTGATGACATCCCGGACAACATTCATACCCTCTCAGGGATCCTGAACGACGACTTTAAAATTAAGGCTGCGACATCCGGAGAAAAAGCGCTAAAAATTGCTTCTACCCACCCAAAGCCTCATCTCATTCTTCTCGATATCATGATGCCTGTGATGGATGGTTATGAAGTATGCCGCCGACTTAAAAGTAACCCTGTCACTTCTGATATCCCCGTTATCTTTGTGACAGCTAAGACGGATGTGGTCGACGAACAGAAAGGCTTTGAACTCGGCGCTGTTGATTACATCACTAAACCAGTCAGCCCGCCTATTGTGAAGGCTCGCGTTGTCACGCATATCTCTCTCTATGACCAAAACTTGGCACTGTCTCGCAAGGTAAGACAGCGAACAGAAGCTCTAGCCATGAGTCGATTGGAAATAATCCGTAAGCTCGGCCGCGCCGCTGAATACAAGGACAATGAAACCGGGATGCACGTTGTAAGAATGAGTTACTACTCCAAGATTCTTGCCCAGCAGTTAGACGTCAGTGAAGAATGGGTGGAATTGCTATTCCAAGCAGCTCCGATGCACGATATTGGTAAAATCGGCATTCCTGACCGCATATTAGGTAAACCCGGTAAGCTTGATGCAGATGAATGGGCAATTATGCAAACACACGTCACCATTGGCGGGGATATTATCGGAGACAACGACTCTAAATTGCTAAAGCTCGCTCAAGAGATCTCTCTTTATCACCATGAAAAATGGGATGGCAGCGGCTACCCTCATAAGCTATCAGGCGAAGACATCCCTCTAAGCGCGCGTATTGTTGCAATAGCAGATGTATTCGATGCCCTCACCAGCGAGCGCCCATACAAGAAAGCTTGGTCGATTGAAAAAGCAATTGAATTGATACAAGAGCAAGCTGGCCATCACTTTGATCCTAACTTGGTTCCTATTTTCATTAGTAAGCTCGATGAAATGCTCACTATCAAAGACTCTTTTACTGATGAACAAAAACAGTAAGTTCGCTGGTACTTTATCAATACAGGCACTTTATGAATACTGTTTCAAGATTTGCTACTGATTCAAAATTAATCTTAACCTCTTTTCTGGTCGCAGCCATCGTTGTGTTTTCTGTCGCGGTAGGCGCTTGGATCAATCTCAACGATCGCTTCATCGGCGTCGAACAATACGCTTCCAGTACTCGCTTATTGACTTCACTCGATAAGCTCCGAGTTTATGAGTTGTCTTTCAGTAACGACTACAATGAAAAAGTCATCTCTAGCTTTGATCAAGAAGCAGAACAAACCGTGGGTCTAGCTAATGATTATGCCGACCGATATGCAGCGTCCCTTCCTATCAATTTACTCACGGAATATTTAGTTCAATTCAAGCAATATGTCGACATTGTTGAGTTGAACCAATCAACTCGAACGCTTATGGACGAGCGCTCCAATGCCGCGACAGAGTTATTGCGAGAGATGAGGGATCGACACAATCAAGCGATCAATCAAAACAATCAGAAAATTCGCGGTCTGCGACTAAACAACGAAGAACTGACCAACGTCGCACTAAAAACCAGTCAACTTGCCACTCTCGCCGTTAACATACAAAACCTTGAAAAAGAGTATTTACTCGACGGCGACCTAAAGACTCACTCGTTGGTCAAACTTGAGATGCAAAAGGCTTCACAGCTCATTTCAGAGTTGCAAGAGCAGATTTTGGATGACAAAGGACAACAACTTTTAGAGATTGTAGATAAGGCAAAAAATCGCTATTACACCAACTTAGTTCAGCTACAAGGCATACCGGCGTCTTCGAAAAAGTTAAGAGCTTCCCTTATCAATCAAGTCACCCTAAGTGGTTCTGAATTTTCGCGTTCGGTTGGGTTACTCTATCAAGCCAAGCAGAGCCAAGTCGCGGAACTGAGTCATCTCGTTTCTCAATCTCAAGCAGAACTCTCTTCCCAATTGCTCATAGGGCAAGACCTACTGGCGATTCGCACGCTACTAAGTCGTTCAAATCGATTCAACCGAGATTTTCTGCTCGCAAATTCAAAGGAACAGAAGCTCATCGCTGACAAAGTGTCACATGTAATTAATGAGATGCAATCCAAATCTAGCAACGCGCAGCGACTTATTACCTTGTACGCACCAAACGTAAAAATTACTGCCTTTGACGAGCATATCAGCGTTTATGAGTCGCAATTTATGGAGTTAGTCAGTTCAGAGATGCGAGGTCACCAACTACTCACAGCGATGGATGAGAGCTTCTTAAAATTTAGAGATTTCGTATCCCAACGTCACCTTTCAGAAAGCGTCAATGTAAAAGACTCTTCTAGCGTGACGTTCCATTTAGCCATCGGTGGGATGATTTTCTTTGTGATTATTTTGTTGATGGGCTTGCTCGCTAACAAAGCGCATTCTGCTTTAGAAACTTTCGCACACAGTCTAGCTGCAGCAAGAGATGAAGCCGATGCCGCAAACCAAGCAAAATCTGACTTCCTCGCTAACATGAGCCATGAAATCCGAACCCCAATGAATGCCATCATCGGCATGAGTTATCTGGCATTAAAAACCGATTTAACCAAGGCGCAGCGTAACTACATTCACAAAGTGAAGCTCTCTTCCGATACCCTACTCGGGTTAATCAATGACATTCTCGACTTCTCGAAAATTGAAGCTGGAAAACTCGACATTGAGAAAGTGGACTTCCAACTTGAAAATGTACTCGACAATATTACTAACTTGGTTGGCTTACGAGCCTCAGAACGCGACCTAGAGCTGCTCATTCAAGTCGACAGAGACGTGCCGACTAACCTGGTTGGGGATCCGTTAAGAATTGGGCAAATATTGATTAATCTAAGTAACAATGCTGTCAAATTCACAGAGAAAGGCGAAGTAAAGATCTCTATCTCAGTTGCTGAAAGACAAGGCGACGACATCAAGTTGAACTTTGCCGTCTCAGACAGTGGTATTGGTATGACGCAAGAGCAAGCCGCCAAATTATTCAACAAGTTCACTCAAGCCGATAGCTCAACCACGCGAAAATACGGTGGGACAGGCTTGGGCCTCGCCATTAGTAAAGAACTAAGCCAACTGATGGGCGGCGATATTCATGTCTCAACGGAGCTTGGTAAAGGCTCAACCTTTTCATTTACGATTGCCACTCGCGTCAGTCATTCTATCCAGCAGCATCGTGTAGTAGTGCCTGCATCGATTAACAACTTGAAAGTGTTGGTCGTCGATGACAACTCCAGCGCACGCTTGATCATTGGTGACATTCTAGAGTCGTTGAAGCTAACACCAACACTAAGTTCATCGGTAGATGACGCTCTTGTCGAGTTACATACCGCTGACGCTCAGAACAAGCCATTTGATTTGGTTATCTCCGACTGGAAGATGCCTAAGCGAGACGGCGTAGACTTATTAGCAGAGATCAACAATGAGCAGCAGCTAAACACAACGCCTAAGATCATGATGCTGACCGCTTACGATCGAGAAGAGCTTGCAGAAGCGATTGATCAAAGGGGCTTTCAAATACCAAGTATTCTGGACAAACCAATTACCCCCTCTCACCTCTATGACTCTATTGTCTCACTCTATGGACTCGATTCAGAACGCGTCTCACGCAGTGAACTTGAGCAGCAAACCCAGTTAGCCAACGTTCAGCACCTTGCCGGAGCCAAATTACTCTTAGTTGAAGACAATGAAATCAACCAAGAACTCGCGACTGAGCTATTAGAAGGACAGAAAATTCGGGTTTCAGTAGCTGAAAATGGCAAACTCGCGATTGAGCTTTATCAACAAGCCATTGTAGACGGACAACCGTTCGATGGTATTTTGATGGATTGCCAAATGCCGGTGATGGATGGTTATGAAGCAACAGAGTACATTCGTCAGCAGATCAACGATCAAGAAATACCGATCATCGCGATGACAGCTAATGTCATGGAGCGAGACAAGGAAAAGGCGCTCGGTTGTGGCATGAGTGACATTATTGCTAAACCTATAGATGTCGGTTCAATGTTTGCCACTCTCGCGAGTTGGGTGTCACCTTCCCGTCCCATTGCGTTTGTTAACCCAATATCACACCAAGAAGAATCCGTGAACTCTAGCTCTAACGAGTCAGAAGACAGTAGTGCCTTTAATACAGCGCTTTCTAAAGTTGAGGGGCTAGACATTACGCTTGGCTTAATCAGAGCCAACAATAATCACCAACTGTATAGCAAGCTTTTACACCGATTTGTCGAGGCCTATTCTGACAGAGATAAGCTACAAAGCGAGCTAGCAAGCGGCAGTGCACCGCGCTACCTTCACACACTGAAAGGGGTGGCAGGCAATTTAGGGGCGAAACAACTGCATACGTTGTGTGAAAACCTAGAAGCACAGCCAGACGATACCAATTTGAAAGGCAGTGTGATCAGCACATCGCTAGAACTAAGCCAATCACTAAGCGAAGCATTCTCTCAAATTGAAGGATCAAAAGACTCAATAGCGACCAGTTCTAGCAAATCAGCAGAGAGCTCTGAACAGCAGCAATCGACTACTGATCAGCAACTCTACCGCCAATTATTGGAGGCAACGGCGAATGATGACACCGATGCACTCACCATAATTCTTAATATTGAAGATGGCGCTAAAATTGGATTATCCTCTTCAGAATTCAAGCGACTGGAAGTTTCTTTGGAAGAGTTTGATTTTGACAAGGCAACTGAGATCTTGAAAGGCTCGACCTTACCCAGATAAGCTTATGATAAATAAAAGAATTCATTACAAACATTCCAAATTTTATAGAGAGCCCGACATGGCTCTCTTTTTTCGCCTTCGCATAACACCCCGCCGTGAACTTTATGAACAATATTAATCCAATGTTCTTTATTCTCAATATCGCCGCATTACAGACATTTCATTAACACATCGTTAACTTTAACCTCATCTACTAAACACCCGATTCGTGTATTTAGTAGCTGGATATAAAACATAAGTTTCTCTCCATTGAAGAGATCCCCTACATAAGGAACGTGAACCATGTTCAAGGCACTGAAACCTACTCTTGCGGCTTCTATCATCGCAGCAACCTTTTCTTTTAACACTTTTGCTGCTGACGTAGAGAAAATCCACTTCCTAATCCCTGGCGGCGCTGGCGGCGGTTGGGATATGACAGCTCGTGGCACGGGTGATGTATTAGTGAAATCCGACATCGTAGAAAATGTCTCTTTCCAAAACCTATCTGGTGGTGGCGGCGGTAAAGCCATTGCACACCTAATCGAGACGGCTCAACGTCAAGAAGACACGCTGATGGTGAACTCAACACCTATCGTAGTGCGCTCGCTGACCGGTATCTTCCCTCAGTCTTTCCGTGACCTAACTCCGGTAGCAGCAACCATTGCCGATTACGGTGCAATCGTCGCGTCTGCGGATTCTAAGTACAACACTTGGGAAGATGTAGTTAAAGAATTCGAAACCAACCCACGTAAAGTGAAAATTGCTGGCGGTTCAGCTCGTGGCAGCATGGACCACCTTGTGGTTGCTGCAGCATTCAAAGGCGAAGGTTTTGATGCAAAGAAAGTTCGTTACATTGCCTACGATGCTGGTGGTAAAGCGATGGCGGCATTGCTTTCTGGCGAAACACAGCTGCTTTCAACGGGCCTTGGTGAAGTACTAGAGATGTCTAAATCTGGCCAAGTAAAAGTGCTTGCTGTGACGGCTCCAAAGCGTCTTGACGCTGCGCCTAACATCCCAACACTGACTGAATACGGCAACGAGACAGTATTTGCTAACTGGCGTGGTTTCTTCGCGGCACCGGGTACAAGTCAAGCGAAAATCGACGAGTGGAACGAAGCGCTTGGCAAAATGTACAAAACCGATGAGTGGCAAGTGGTTCGTGACCGTAACGGTTGGATCGACAACTACAAAGCTGACAAAGATTTTTACGCCTTCCTAGAAGACCAAGAAAAACAGATGGGCGACCTAATGCGTGAGCTTGGTTTCTTGAAATAACCAACAATCATAGAGGGTCTTTGTGCCCTCTTACTCTTTCCTGTTTCGCCGTACATGGGTTAACTAAAACTCCTTTGTTTATTCGTAGCGTATTGCTAAAGCTTGCTGATTCGTTGTAGATGCAAGTGGCTTACTTTATCCAAGCCATGTCATTCGCTCACCTTTAGTTAGTGATCCCAGACATTCTTCATTAACTCGCTCATGTACGGCTTTTTTACTTTTTACACCACCCCAAATGGAGTTGGACATGTCGGACTTACCAACCAAATTTCTGAGTAAGGAATCTTTGCTTTCGAAGGATCGCATCGGAGCCATGATCTTTATGCTGGCGTGCTTGTGCTATGGCTACCAAACCACGCTGATCCCTTTGTTTCCCGGCGACGAGTACGAACCCTTCACAGCAAGAACCTTACCTACCCTGTTGACGTTTATCGGCATTGGCCTTTCGTTGATCCTGCTGATAACAGGACAACCGGATAAGAAAGTCATATGCGACACAACGCCGCTGAACTGGAAACTGCTGATTGGCTTCTTGGTGTTAATGGCGCTGTACGGTATTGGGCTGACTTATCTTGGCTTTGTTCTAGCAACCAGCTTCTTCTTACTTGCAGGCTTTTACCTACTGGGTGAGCGTCGTAAAGCTGTTTTATTTGGCGCGTCGTTTCCTTTCGTTATCGCGTTCTTTCTTCTTTTAACTCAAGGCTTAGATATCTACCTAGAGCCTGGTTTAATCTTCACTCTTTGGTAGGGACAACATTATGTTAGACGGAATTTTACAAGGACTTTCGACCGCCGTGATGCCAATGAACATCATGATGGTCATCGTGGGCTGTTTCGTTGGTACCTTCATCGGTATGCTTCCAGGATTAGGTCCAATTTCAGCCATTGCTCTGATGATTCCTATCACTTATGGCCTAGACCCTTCTTCAGGCTTAATCTTGATGGCTGGTGTGTACTACGGCGCTGTATTTGGTGGCTCAACGTCATCAATCTTAATCAATGCTCCGGGTTGTTCTTCAACGGTAGTAACCGCGTTTGACGGCTACCCGATGGCTCAAAAAGGTCAAGCAGGTAAAGCACTTGCACTCGCGGCTTACTCTTCTTTTACTGGCGGCACACTTTCAGCAATTATGCTTTTGATTGCAGCGCCGGCTCTAGCGAGCGTATCACTGAGCTTCCAGTCTTCTGACTACTTTGCACTGATGCTACTAGGTTTATCCGCTGTAGCGGCGTTTGCAGGCCCAGGACAGGTTATCAAGGCGTGGATGATGACTATCTTAGGCTTAATGCTTTCAACCGTAGGTATCGACAAAGGCGTTGGTGTTGAACGTTTCACATTCGGCCTAACAGATCTAATGGATGGCTTCAGCTTCCTATTGCTGGCTATGGCGACGTTCGCACTGGGTGAAACCTTAATGGGCATTCTTAAGCCTGAGCAAGACAACAGCGCTGAAGAAAGCCAAAAGATGTCTGATATCGGCAGCATGAAGGTCACCAAAGAAGAGTTCAAAGAAGTCGCGCCGGTGTCGATTCGCTCCTCTATTCTCGGTTTTTTTACTGGTGTTCTACCGGGCGCAGGTGCCACTATTGCGGCATTCCTAAGTTACGGTATGGAGCGTAGCCTAGCGCCAAAAGACAAACAGAAAGAGTTCGGCAAAGGCAGCATTCGTGGTCTTGTTGCTCCAGAATCGGCAAACAACGCAGCATCAAGTGGTTCATTCGTTCCGTTACTAACGCTGGGTATTCCGGGCTCTGGTACAACGGCTATCATGCTGGGTGCATTAATCGCTTACGGTATTCAACCGGGCCCGCGCCTGTTCGTTGAACACCCAGATGTATTCTGGTCGGTGATTATCTCTATGTACTTTGGCAACATCGTACTGGTTATCTTGAACCTGCCTTTGATCCCATACATTTCTAAGCTGTTAGCGGTACCAAGAACGGTTCTACTGCCAATGATCATCTTCTTCTCAATCACAGGTGTGTACTTGGTGTCTTTCAACACGATGGACATATTTGTGATGCTGCTGGTTGCGATGGCAGCAATAGCACTAAGGCTAGCCAGCTTCCCATTGGCACCACTGCTGTTAGGCTTCATCTTGGGCGGTTTGATGGAAGAGAACTTGAGACGCGCATTAATGATCAGCGATGGTGAACTCAGCTTCCTATGGGAACGCCCAATTACCATGACCTTCACAATTCTGGCGGTATTAGTTCTGTCTAGCCCGATTCTAGTTAAGCTATTCAAGAGCTTTAGAGCAAAGCCAGTAGAAGTGTAATACTCTGCTAAATCAACTAAACCTCAACAAAAGGAGCTATTGGCTCCTTTTTCATTTAGAGCCTCTATTCGAACCAACGATTAAAGATGGTAGCAAACTCACAAACCTATCTTTACAACACACATGGCGCTGATATTCATAACAAATTCAAGTAAGGTAACCAATTAGTTAACGTATTGGATTCTAAAACTATGGATTGGTTGATTCTATTCTTATCAGGCGTGATTGGCGGTGTGCTTAACTCCATTGCGGGTGGCGGCAGCTTTATCACCTTCCCTGCTCTATTATTTGCTGGCGTTCCACCAATAGCAGCCAACGCGACCAATACCTTTGCTTCGTGTGCTGGATACATTAGCGGAGCCTACGCTCTGCGCCACGAAATTCAATCTGGTACTAAGCAACTAAAGTTGACCATTGCTCTATGTGTAATTGGCGGTGGTATCGGGGCCGTCTTGCTACTTCACACACCAGAAGCTCTGTTCACTCAATCCGTTCCTTGGCTACTGCTGTTTGCGGCTCTGCTATTCACGTTTGGCGGCACGCTTAATAAATGGCTTAAGCAAGCTACAGCCAAGCATAAGCACGCCACCAGCGCAGGCGCATTCTTTTCCGCTTTATTGCTTTTGATTGTCTGTATCTACGGTGGGTATTTTAATGCAGGTTTGGGCATTGTGACATTGAGCTATTTGGCGCTTGCTGGTTACACCAACATCAACGTGATGAATGGCATCAAACTGCTCGTGTCCGCATGTGCTTCCCTCGCTGCGATCGTGTTTTTTATCGTCAATGGTTCGATTGATTGGCCGTCTGGCATGGCTGTATTATTGGGTACATTGGTTGGTGGTTATTATTCAGCAAAAATCTCTCGCCGCATCCCTCAACAGTATGTTCGTAACACAGTGATCATCGCGAGCTTTTTGATCACCGCTTACTTTTTCTATACCAACTAGGTTTCATGCTGAGTAGGTTCTATACCAGCTAGGTTTATGCTAACTCAGTTTTAAACTAACTAGACATTCGGTTCAATAAGGCTTTCAACATGAAAGATAGACCGAACAGACTACCCTCTTCTCATACCTATTTTGTTATTTTGTTGCTTATAAAATAGCCAGCCCAAAATATGTGAGACGAGTCCTTCAATTAGCAAATTTGATAACAATTTAGACTGTTTTTTAGCCTTTACTTTGCCAAAGGTGGGATAATTCTCCTGTCGAAAGTGAGACTTCATTAGGAGGCGTTATGAACACTAAACTCGGTCATGTCATGTCATCAAGTCGACTCATTTGCTTTGTCGCTTTTCTTGCTGCCACATTCGCGTGGATCCTAAAAATGCCCGCTCTGTTTTCTGTGTCAGCGCTATTCTTACTGGTCAGTGCGATCGTTTATCTGACCGATCTTTGGAAGAATCAAAGAAAGAACCGCGAAGCTTAGCCATTTACGGTTTAAATCGAATGAATTAAAAAAGGAGCTCATAGGCTCCTTTTGTGTTTTTCGCTTATCTACTTAGGTGTATTAGTTAACAACACCTAATAACGACGCTTTGTTAACGACGCCCTTTTACTAGCGACGCCTTTCTATTAACGACGAAAGTTACGACCGTTACCGCCGCGGCGCTCTTTAAATGCAGACGCAGCTTTAGCTTGTGAAGCGTGGATAGACTCTACCGTCAATTCCATTGGTTCGCGAGGCTCTAGCCCATGGCGGAATGTACGTGAACGCGGAGGCATTTGGTATTCAATGTCCGACGCTTTAGGCATACGCTTGAAACGGTAAAGATAGAAGTTCTCAACCTTCTCACGAGCCCATTCCGTTTTCTTCAGATATTTAACAGCACTTGCCACAGTCGGCTTAGTGTTAAAGCAGTTCATACGCATTGCCGCATCTAAAATTTCCCAACCATAATGATCCACTAATTCAGTGATCATGGTTTCAAGCTTTAAGCCATGTAGCGGGTTATTTTGTTGCAGTTCGATTCTTTCTTCTTCAGTCATAACATTACCTTTTTCAAGGCAACTAAAGGCCTTGAATTTACTCTAGAACACCGTCATCACTGACCATTTCTAGCTCAATCACTTGGGCATTACATCCATTGCCCTTATTTATGCCTTTATGATGGCATAAAGCATACTCGTTATCCTATTTATCTTTGAAATTAATTTCGAATTGGTCACTTAACACCCTACCTTAGCTCGCTATACAGACTAGACATTCTGCGAACAAAACTCCCCCTTAAAGATTATGAAACTGGTTTAACTTAACAAAACTTGTGGTAACCGTATGCAAAAGCCATATATTTAGTGATGTTATTAAAATTTTTCAGTACGCAGTGTTACATCTTAATAACACAGTGTTATGGTTTTATTGAATATCGAAACGGTAAAAGACCGCATTAAACAATGACATAATTATAAGTAAAGGTTGGCTTGCCACATGTTTGACTACTCCCATTTCAGTAGAGCAGCAGCCCAAGACAAGGACATCGTCGCCATAGTCGATGATCTCTTCCAGCTAGCTCGCGAACACTACCCCATATTATCTCGGCTATCCGTGGTGCTGTGCAGTGAAAATAAAGCATCCAACTATTTTGTTTCAGATTCACTGTGCCAAAACGCTAAGCATCACTACATCGAACAAGAGATCAAACCCAACTCTGCTTTGAGTCGTCTGGCTGAATCATTAGAAACAAGAATTGTTGATGACCTCTCTTTGATGAATCCGACTAAGCAAATCTCTCATCTACTCGAGCTTGGTCACCAAAGTAGCTATACCACTCCAATCCACTACCAAGAGAGTAACCTCGGGTTCGTTTTCATCAACGCATCATGCACTGACTTTTTTGCTACGCAGACAATACAAAGTGACATCGCGTACCTCACTCAAGCGATTTCGAACCTGTTTGTGCAACTCTTCGAACGTCAGAGACATTTTCAGTCCTCATTAGCAATCGCCCTAAACATGGGGCACGCACGTGATCCTGAAACCAAGGAGCATCTGATTCGCATGGGAAAATACAGCGAGCAGCTCGCACGTACGCTTTCGCACAGTAACAATGAGATTACCCACCAATTCGTTCACCGCATTCGCTTATATGCCCCATTTCACGACATAGGTAAGTACCGAATCCCAGACAAAGTGCTCTTCAGTACTGAGCGTTTTTCGGAAGAAGAAAGAAACATCATGAACAATCACACGATATATGGCGAAGAGATGATTGATGACGTGGTTGCCCTTTCCCACCACAGCTCAATGTGTAACGAAGAAGTTCAGTTCATCAAGAATATTGTACGTCACCATCATGAACGGTTTGATGGCTCTGGGTTGCCAGATGCGCTCATTGGAGAAGCTATTCCACTAGAGGCAAGAATTGTCACGCTAGCGGATGTGTTCGATGCTTTACTGAGTAAACGAGCTTACAAACACGCATGGTCAGCATCTAAGGTAATGGACTACATTGAAGCGCATACAGGGCTGATGTTTGATCCAGAGTGTGTGTCTGCACTGAAGCACAACCTAGATGACTTCATGTCGATACGAGAGCAATACAATGATGTGCAAAGTCCACAAGCTGCGCTCGCTTAACGGGTTGTATTAAATTTACTGTACGTGACTCTCTTTCAGAACCTACAAAAAAGGATGCCAATCGGCATCCTTTTGTTTTCTAGTTTACAGCTGATAAGAACAACAAGGTTCTTAACTGATTCTAACTAACGATTATACGTCGTAAGTTGTAGAAGCAGTGTCGCCGCCTGTACCAGTCCAGTTTGTGTGGAAGAATTCACCACGTGGACGGTCAGTGCGCTCGTAAGTGTGAGCACCGAAGTAGTCACGTTGAGCTTGAAGCAGGTTCGCTGGTAGACGTGCAGTTGTGTAACCGTCTAGGAAAGATAGCGCAGAAATCGTACATGGCATTGGGATACCAGACTCTAGAGATTTCGCTGCTACTTTACGCCATGCTACTAGGCTGCCTTGTAGGATGTTTTTGAAGTACTCGTCAGAACCCAGGAACGCGATGTCTGGGTTTGCTTCGTACGCATCACGAATGTTGCCTAGGAATGCAGAACGGATGATACAACCACCACGCCACATTAGCGCTACGTTACCGTAGTTTAGGTCCCAGCCGTTTTCGTTCGATGCTTCACGCATTAGCATGAAGCCTTGAGCGTAAGAGATGATCTTAGAAGCCAGTAGAGCTTGACGTAGTGCATCAACCCACTCTTGCTTGTCGCCTTCAACTGGAGTGATTGTCTTCTCAAACAAAGCTTCAGCTTCAACACGTTGGTCTTTAAGAGCAGACAGGCAACGAGAGAATACAGACTCAGAGATTAGAGTCAGTGGGATACCTAGGTCTAGTGCGTTGATACCAGTCCACTTACCCGTACCTTTTTGGCCTGCAGTATCTAGGATCTTCTCAACTAACGCTTCACCGTCTTCATCTTTGTAGCCAAGGATGTCAGCAGTGATTTCAACTAGGTAGCTGTCTAGCTCAGTCTTGTTCCAGTCAGCGAATACCGCTTGCATCTCGTCAGCAGACATACCTAGGCCATCTTTCATGAACTGGTATGCTTCAGTGATAAGCTGCATGTCACCGTATTCGATGCCGTTGTGTACCATCTTAACGAAGTGACCAGCACCGTCGTTACCAACCCAGTCACAACAAGGCTCACCAGCGTCAGTTTTTGCAGAGATACCTTGGAAGATTGGCTTAACCGCTTCCCAAGCTTCAGCCGCGCCGCCTGGCATGATTGAAGGACCGAAACGAGCACCTTCTTCACCACCAGATACACCAGTACCGATGAAGTGGATGCCTTTCTCACGACAATGCGCTACACGACGGTTAGTGTCTGGGTAGTTAGTGTTACCACCATCAATGATGATGTCGCCTTCGTCTAGAAGTGGGATTAGGTTTTCGATGAACGTGTCTACAACGTCACCAGCACGAACCATAAGCATCACTTTACGTGGTGTTTCTAGTTTCTCAACTAGCTCTTCTAAAGAGTAAGCACCAACAATGTTAGTACCTTTAGCTGGACCTTCTAGGAACTCGTCTACTTTAGCAGCAGTACGGTTATGAGCCACCACTTTGAAGCCGTGGTCGTTCATGTTTAGGATAAGGTTCTGACCCATTACTGCTAGGCCAATTACACCGATATCACCTTTCATTATTTTATCTCCTTGCGGCTATTCGCACTTATGCGATAGCACTTGCTGCATTTGAATCTAGGAACCACTCTGTTTCGCCAGTTTTAGACTGGATTTTCGCTGCCGGGTAAGGCAACTCTGAAGCAGGAGTTGTATGAATTTCTTTAACGATCTCAACTTTACCTGCACCCAGTACTAGGTAGCTGATTCGTTTTGCTGCTTCTAAAACTTTTGCTGTTTTAGAAACACGGATTTGACCAGACTCAGGGTGAGAAGCCAGTACAGATAGGTTCTCATCTTGGTAGTCAGTTACACCCGGGAATAGTGAAGCTGTGTGGCCGTCTGCGCCAACACCTAGCAGGATCCAATCGAAAACAGGTGTGCCGTTTTCTGTTGGAATCACGTCTGCCATCTCTTTTGCAAAACGCTCTGCTTCTGCTTTTGGCTCATCTTCACCACGGATGCGGTGGATGTTTTCAGCAGGAAGGTTTACTTGTGTAAACAACAATGCGTTTGCTTCACCGTAGTTACTTTCGGCGTCGTCTGGTGCCACGCAACGTTCGTCGCCCCACCAGAAGTGAAGGTTATTCCATTGAATACCTTCCGCGTAAGGCGCCTCAGCTAAAAGCTTGAAAAGCATTTTTGGCGTGCTGCCACCAGACAGTGAAATGTGAACAGGTTTGCCCTGCTCGCTGTATGCTTTCATTTCATTTGCTAGGTTTTCAACAACCAGTTCAGGCGTTGCAAAGATCTTGTGATTGATCATAGTTCGCAGTAATCCGTGTCTGTTAAGTTTTTGCATGGGAAACGCCATGCGCGGCCATCACGTTGCAGAAGTTCATCCGCTTCCTGTGGGCCCCAAGTACCACAAGCATAGCCAAACAGCGCTTGAGGGTCTTGCTTGAAGTCTAAGATTGGTTGAACGTACTTCCAACATGCTTCTACCGCATCGGTACGTGCAAACAGAGTCGCATCACCGTTCAGTGCATCAAGAAGAAGACGCTCATAAGCCGTCAGCATCTGAGTTTCAGGCAAGTCAGAGTAAGAGAAGTTCATTTTCACTTCTTTTGCTTTGAAGCCTGCACCTGGCTCTTTTAAGCCAAAGCTCATCTGAATACCTTCATCCGGTTGGATACGGATAATCAGTTTGTTTTCTGGTGCATCTTGACCAAATACTGGGTGCGGCGTGTTCTTAAAGTGAATCACGATTTCCGTTACGCGCGTTGGTAAACGTTTACCAGTACGTACATAGAATGGAACCCCATTCCAACGCCAGTTGTTGATGTGAGCTTTTAAGCCGATGTAAGTCTCGGTACGAGAATCATCCGCTACACCATGCTCTTCACGGTAACCTAGTAAGTGCTGACCACGAACATCTGATGCTGTGTACTGACCTAATACTAAGTTTTTACGCAGATCATCTTCTTCTAATGGTTTCAGACACTGAAGCACTTTAACCACTTCGTCACGAATAGAATCAGCATTGATTTGAGCAGGCGGTTCCATACCAACCATCGCTAACACTTGTAGCAGGTGGTTTTGGAACATGTCACGAACTGCACCAGAACCATCGTAGTAGCCGCCACGCTCTTCAACACCAAGGAACTCAGCACCTGTGATTTCAACGTATTCAATAAAGTTACGGTTCCACAGTGGTTCAAACATCGCGTTTGAGAAACGAAGCACTAAAAGGTTTTGAACCGTCTCTTTACCAAGGTAATGGTCGATACGGTAGATCTGGTGTTCTTGGAAGTGATGATGGATTTCTTCATCCAACGCTTGAGCTGATGCTAAGTCGTAACCAAATGGCTTCTCGATGATCAGACGGCGCCAGCCATTCGATTCATCGTTAAGGCCATGCGCAGCAAGGTTTGCTGGGATCACACCGTATAGGCTTGGCGGGGTTGCCAAGTAGAACAGTGTGTTATGGTTTTCGAATTGGTAGTCTTGCTCAAGCTTGTCTAGACGTTGTGCTAAACGAGCGTAGTCGTCTACATCTGAAGTGTTGATCGCTTGATAATGCAGATGTTCAATAAATGCATTCAGCGTCTCTGGCTCAGTTTTTTCCATTTCCTGAAGAGACTTCTTCAGCTTCTCACGGTAAGACTCATCGCTGTACTCAGTACGGCTCACTCCAAGAATCGCAAAGGATTCTGGTAGTTGATTGCTAGCATACAGGTGGTATAGAGCAGGAATTAACTTGCGGTAAGTTAGATCTCCCGACGCACCAAAAATAACGATGCTGCTGTTTTCAGGTATTACCATCATCTTTCCTATAAAAACAAGGTTTTTAGTATTCGCCAAAGGTATCAGCGACATACGAAAATAGATAATAGGTCTTAACTATTACATCAATAGTAAGCGCCTATTAAATTTGAGAATGCGTTTGGTAAACGAGGGTGAAAGCTATCACCTCTATTCGGGACGGTATTGTCTATGACTATTTGATTTACATCAACCACTGTGAAAGCAATCGATTAAATATTGACTCATTTCGAACAAATTCTAATCGATAGCTCCGTTCATTTGGCCCGAGGGAGAAGCAAATCAGCATTCTCAAACATTGTAGTCAAGAAAGAACGGTATCTGGTCGGTGGAGTGAGCAATAGGAAAGGAAGAGAAAGATAAAACCAGCTTATTCAACTGGCTTTATATTTATTTTGATGATGTCGTGTTTATCTTTGCGCTTTGTTATAGCAGCGCTCTGGGCGCCCTACGGTACCGTAATTTAAGTCCGCGACTAACTCGCCAGTCGTAATCAAAAACTCTAAATAGCGTCTGGCGGTGGTTCGGCTAGCACCAATTCGTTCTCCGGCTTCATCGGCGGTAATATTAACAGCATCAGCTTGTTGAAAAATGGCTCTGATCTTATCCAACGTTACGCCATCAATTCCTTTGGGTAAGGTTGATACTTTACCTGAGTCCGCTTTTGCATTGGCTTGCAGCATCTTGTCGACCAAGCCTTGGTTAAGGTCAGACACACTTTCAAACTCTTGCTGTTGAGATTGATACTTTTTCAGTGCCGCTTCCAACCGAGGAAACATCACTGGTTTCAGTAGATAGTCCACTACTCCACCGCGCATTGCCTGCTGTAACGTATCCACATCTCGGGCTGCCGTAATCAAGATCACATCACACCCTTGGTTGCTCCCTCTTACATGATTAAGAATATCGAGCCCACAACCATCAGGCAGATACACATCCAATAGCACCAAATCAGGCTTTAAAATGTCTAATTGCATTAGAGCCTCAGAATGTGTTGTCGCAATCCCGACCACATCAAAGCCACCCATCTGTTCTAAATAACGATGGTGCAGCTCTGCAATCGCAATATCATCTTCAATAACCATGACTCTCGTGATTGCATTCATTTATGTTCTTCCTTTAACCATGCTTTTCCCGTCACGATGATCTTAGTAAGATCGCTCGTGCTTAATTGTTATTGTTCTTCTTTTGGTAGATAAACCGTCATTCGCGTACCAAAATCGTGGTTGTCGACCATTTCAAGCTGTCCCTGGTACCTGTCTGCCAGTTGTTTAATCAGATACAAACCAACACCGCGATTTTGCTTCGCTTTGCTCGATACACCTTTTTCAGTGAGTGCTTTCGTCGCCAAATCTTTCGGTAAACCACACCCTTTATCTTCTACTTCTACAATAATTTCATTACCAAAATCACTGATTGATACTTCAATAACCCGACGTGCTGGGGCAATTTGTCCCTCTTGCTTAATGGCCGTCATGGTGGCATCAAAGGCGTTATCAATCAGGTTGCCAAGAATTGTGACAACGTCATCCGCGTTCAACCAGCTAGGTAGCGCTTCAAGCCTTGAGCCTTCTTCAACTTTAAGCTCTAAACCAATTTCTCTCGCTCGCTCCGTTTTCCCAAGGAGCATGCCTGCGATGAGCGGATCTTTAACAGTTTCACGCAAGAACTCGATAAGGCTTTGATAGTGTGCTGTTTCTTGGCCAATCAGTTGTTGTACCGAGTCCAACTCGCCCATCTGGATCAAGCCACTGATGGTGTTGAGCTTGTTTTGATGCTCGTGGGTTTGTGAACGCAGTAGATCAGCATATTCTTTGGTTTGTGAGAGCTGGTCTGTCAAATCGTTGATTTCATCTCGTAATCGGAAACTCGATACCGCCCCGACCACCTCACCAGCCACTATAATCGGGCTGCGGTTGGCAATGATTCGCTTATTGTTTAAATACAATTCAACATCGTGGTCTGTGTCGCCGGTTGATAGCAGTTGTTCTAAATCACTGCCTGGCAATACATCAGAAAGGCGCTGTTGGTTGAGTGCTTTATCCCTGTCTATCGACAAAATATCGCAGGCACTCTTATTAATAGAACGCAAAATGCCGTGCTTATCGATGCTCAGAATACCCTCTTTCACAGTACTCATGGTTACGTCTAACTCGACATACAGTCGGCCTATCTCTTCAGGTTCAAAGCCTAAAATAGCGCGCTGAAAACGGCGAGATACATAGCTAGAAATCAAAGCATTGACGGCAACCACCAGCAACGCCATCACAATTAAAAAAGCTAAATACGGTTCGATTCGATCTTGTAAAGAATCCAATAAGTAACCAACTGACACGACACCAATGACGTGCCCTTGCGTGTCTTTAACCGCGGATTTACCACGAACTGAAAAACCAAGCGATCCTTTGGCCGTCGATACATAAGACTCACCCAATACCAGCGCTTTTTGATTATCACCACCACGCATTGGTTTGCCGAGCCTGTCATCATAAGGGTGAATCAGGCGAATTCCCTGTTCATCTCCCACAACAATAAACGCTGCCCCAATGAGCTGGGTAAGGTTACGAAATTTAACTTGAGTTTCTTCAGACAAAACGTAGGGAACGCCATTAGCGTCCACACTTTCATTTTCTTGAATAATGGTGGTGACAAGTGGTGATTCAGATAGAAATTCAGCAACACCTAACGCTTTCAACCCCATCTCTTGCTCTTGAGATTGTTTGATGTAGTAAAAGCCAGCCGCTGAAAGTATCAAAAGTTCAACGAGGCCAGTGACCGTCATGATAATCAGTAACCTTTTACGGAAACTGATACTGCTCCATTTCATATACCACCGTCCCTAGTGTTAGACGATCAATGTTAACACCAAGTTAACTAGATGACATTTCTACTTAAGCGAATTTGTGACTGTTACTCAACTAAATAATTGAGCGGATTATTAATTGATATTCCTTTACGTTGTGCAACTCGGACAATCGTGCGCTTTTAGAACGGATTAGATAAAAAAGACAAATAACTGAATATATATTGAGCTAGATCACTAAACTTTTAGCTGTTTTTTAGGTTGTTCAAAATAAATACAATTATAATAGTTGCATATGAAGGAGTTTATTGTTGCCGGGCTATACGTTGCAATTTTAAGACAGCGCTTTAAACCGAAGTTTCGGTTAACAAAACGACAACAACTCTTCACTAACTGGACGTATCGATAAGTAAAAGTTGCGCGCTCGCAGTTACGAATGATGATCAAACGGATTAAGTTTCTCCCCTATTCATCCATCGCCATTTTCAAACTCGGCTAGCCAAACAACGAAGAGGTGACTGATAAAAGCAGCACCCAATAATGAAGCATTGATGAGCAGGAAGTATCGATCAGTGGCAACGTCCAATAGAAACAGGATAAAAAACATAACGTATAAACATTGTTGAAAAGGAAACCAGGCAATGAAACGCGATAACTTTGGAATTTGTCTTACTAAGACTATGCTGTTCAAACACTTACAATCGACTTTTACTCACGTAAGAGCCTATGAGAAAGACGGTACCTCCCCTCTCGATCTCAAGGTATTGTTAGCGTTCCCGCAAATGTCAGGTAGAGATTTATTACAAACAATGCAAGGATCAAGACAATTAGTGTGGCGCGCCGATCACCATTGTCCTAGCTTTAAATAAGCCACTTCATTTTGTAAAAACACTTCTATACTGAACTTAAAGAGCACGTCTGTCGTGCTCTTTTCGTGTCAGTGATCTTTGTCTCCTGCATCACGTATTTTATTACATATACTTAACGAGTTATGCGCGTTTCTGAACATATGAGACAATCAACTCAAGACAAATGACTATCACCCTGTTAACATTAGAGTTAATACTCTAATTTGGTATTTAATGCAGATGACCAAACCAAAATTCCGATACCTTGCGATCGCCAGTATGCTTCTCGGCACCATGACTTCGCCAGGCTATGCAGCTCCGCTCACTTTTTCTGAAGCGTGGCAAATATTACAAGAAAACAACAACTCACTTGCGGCTCAACAAGCTAACGTTGAGCGTTATCAACACCTGCAGAACTCAACAAGTAGCCTTAATCTACCTTCTATCACTTTGGGGGCTAACTACACGCACCTTGATAGTGACGTGACCATCAATGGTGAACAGTTTGCAGGTAGTTTAAGTGGAGTACCTTCAATTGGTCTTCCTGTGCCGCCTCAAATTATCAGCGCGCTTGGTGGGATTACTTCCACGATTACCGAACAAGATATCTTTAGCTCTTCTATTCGTGCGGTGTGGCCTATCTTTACTGGCGGACGAATTACCGCTGCGCAAAATGCTGCGGAAGGTAAAAGCGAAGAAGCACAAAGCCAGCTATTGATGGAGAGACAAGCTCGCTACGAAGACTTAAGTAAATATTACTTCTCAGTGATCTTAGCGGAAGACGTAGTAAAGACGCGCCAAGCCGTTGAAGCGGGCTTAACTCAGCACCGTGACTTCGCCATCAAGCTTGAGCAGCAAGGGCAAATCGCACGAGTAGAACGCCTACAAGCCGATGCTTCTTTAGATAAAGCGATTGTAGAGCGTACTAAAGCTCAGAACGATCTCAAAATTGCTCAATTAGCACTGACTCAGATCCTTGGTCAAAGTGAAAGTGTAGAACCGTCAGAGCAACTGTTTATCAATAAGAACCTGCCTCATATGGACGTGTTCATTGACCAAACATTGATGACCTACCCTGGCCTTAAAATTCTTGATGCAAAAGAGAAACAAGCAAGCAGCTTAATTAAAGCAGAGAAAGGTAAATACTACCCAGAAGTTTACCTTTACGGTGACTACAGCCTGTATGAAGATGACTCTCTAGCCAGTGAAATGAAACCCGATTGGTTAGTTGGCATTGGTGTGAATGTGCCACTGCTTGACACTTCTGGCCGTTCCGACAAAGTCGCCGCCGCTCACAGCGCCGTATCGCAGGTTCAATATCTAAAGTCACAAGCAAAGCAAGACTTAACCGTATTGGTACAAAAGACTTATCTTGAAGCAAACCAAGCAATTGAAGAGGTTCAAGGCCTAAACTCAAGCTTGTCATTGGCTCAAGAAAACCTCTTACTTCGTAAAAAAGCCTTCACTCAAGGGCTTTCTAACTCGCTAGAAGTGGTTGATGCCGAGCTCTATCTTGCGAGCATTAAGACCCAGCAATCTGCTGCGAGATTCAAATACCTAATCTCTCTCAACAAGCTATTAGCGCTAACCAGCGAAATGAACGCTTACTCGAGTTACTTAACCTACTCTGTTCCGTCTGATTTCGACTCAAAAACAGACACCGATAGCCAGTCAAAAGGATAATTCATGAAACCTATTAAGCCCCTTCTTCTATCTTTAGTTGGTATCGGCGTTATTGGCTGGGTCGGATACAGTTTCTACCAAGCTTATCAACCTCAGCCGGTTAAGCTTCAAGGTCAAATCGATGCGCAGCAATACAGCATCTCATCGAAAGTACCCGGCAGAATTGATGAAATATTCGTGCGCAAAGGCGATTCAGTTGAAAAAGGCGAGTTGATATTTTCTCTTCTTAGCCCTGAGATTGATGCGAAGCTAGAACAAGCAAAAGCGGGACAAAAAGCCGCTGGCGCACTAGCACAAGAAGCAGAAAATGGCGCACGTACTCAACAGATCCAAGCCGCTAAAGACCAATGGTTAAAAGCCAAAGCGGCGGCTGATCTGATGGACAAAACTTACCAACGCGTAAACAACCTTTACAACGATGGTGTGGTTGCCGAACAGAAACGTGATGAAGCGAAAACACAGTGGCAAGCAGCGAAGTACACCGAAAGCGCTGCATTCCAAATGTATCAATTGGCGCAAGAAGGTGCTCGTGACGAAACCAAAGTGGCAGCCGCTCAAAAAGCATTAATGGCAGCAGGTGCAGTAGCGGAAGTTGAAGCTTACGCAAAAGACACACAGATCCACAGCTGGTTTAATGGCGAAGTCTCTCAGGTTCTATTGAGCAGAGGAGAACTCGCGCCACAAGGCTTCCCTGTTGTGACTGTTATCGACACCAAGGATGCTTGGGCCGTACTCAATGTGCGTGAAGACATGCTTAAGCATTTCAATAAAGGCAGCCAGTTTGAGGCATATCTACCGGCTCTGGATAAATCATTAACTTTCCAAGTAACTCACATCGCCGTAATGGGTGATTTCGCGACTTGGCGTTCCACTGACGCAGCACAAGGCTTCGACTTACGTACTTTTGAAGTAGAAGCTCACCCTGTCGACACGGACGAAACATTGCGCATGGGTATGAGCCTTGTGGTTGAGCTTTAGGTGACTTATGTCTGCTAACTTTCGATCTACAGGAACGCGATCTACAGGCTCACAATCTAGAAGCTCGCAATCACCAGAGCATCATAGAGTGAAGAGTACCTTGCTTAGGCAGTGGGCGATTGTACGTAAAGACAAATGGTTGTTGTCTTGCCTAACTTGGCTCCCTTTGATGCTTGCTGCCAGTATCTGGCTGATTTTTTCACAAGGAATCGCTCGTGACTTACCGGTTGCAGTTGTCGACCTTGAGCACAGTCAAATCTCGCAACAGTTCACACGTCTTGTTGATGCATCACCAACGCTGCAAGTCACTCACAAATACAGCTCGGCGAGTGAAGCGGCGAAAGCGATGATTGAACGCGATATCTATGGTTATGTTGTGATACCAAGGCACTTCGACCGAGATCTTCTGCTCGGTTTGAATCCACAAGTGTCTGTGTTCTACAACAGCCAATTTATCTTGATCGGTAAGCTGGTGAACTCAGCGTTGCTGCAGGCTCAAGGGACTTTTAACGCGCAACTTGAAGTCGTGAGACAACTGTCACACGGCGATACCACGGTGCAATCAGCATTAGGCCAAGCAGTAACAGTGCAAAGCCAGATCACGCCACTGTTCAACAAGAACACCAGTTATGCTCAGTTCTTAGTGTCTGCGGTTATTCCTGCGCTGTGGCAGATTATGATTGTGGTAGGCACGATACTGATCCTAACAGCGAACGTTAGAGCTCGTGGCCTTCAAGCTTGGTTATCCAACGCCCCTATGAAGTCACTCGCATCAACATTAACGCCCTATCTTGTCTTGTTTTTGATGTTTGGTATCGCGTTTAGTTTTTGGTTCTATATCCTCTTAGAGTGGCCATTTAACGGCAGCTTTGTGGCATTGACCATTGCCCAACTGCTTACCGTGATTAGTTGTATCATCATGGGATGTTTGTTTTTCTTCTTAACACTTGATCCAGCAAGGGCAATGAGCTTCGCTGGCGCCTTCACGGCACCAAGCTTTGCGTTTATGGGAATCACTTTTCCAGTGACTGACATGAACACGGCAGCTCAAATCTGGAGAAGCTTATTGCCAGTGAGTCACTACATCGAAGTACAAACAGCACAATCAAGTTATGGCGTGAGTGCGGCACAATCGCTGATCAGCCTCTCTACTATGTTGTGGTACGCGGTTCCTGCTTTCGTGGTGATGTTGTTGATTAAGAAACACTTGGCGCAGTCAGCTCTGTCTGCACAAGCGGCTCTATCTGCAAAAGCAACGCCTTCAACACAAGCAACACAAGCAACACAGCAAGAGAAACCAGAACTATCAGCACAACAAGGAGTAAAACGATGAGCTTTACTCAACTGCTCAAGCAAGAACTCTTAGCGGTACTGCGTAACCCTGTCGTGCTTCTTACGGTATTCGGTGGTGTGGTCTTCTATTCATTCTTGTATCCATTGCCTTACGCGAACCAAGTTCCTCAACAGCTCAAAGCTTCCGTTGTAAACTTGGACAAGAGTCAAAGCAGCTATCAATTAGAGCGAATGGTGGATGCCACCTCTCAAATCGAGTTGGTACGTCGAGACTCCAGCATCGCTGATGCAAAACAAGCCGTACTTAACCAAGAGATTGGCGGATTCCTCGTCATCCCAGAAGACTTCTATAAAGACTTACTGCTCGGTAAGAGCCCGACGCTTTCTTACGCGGGCGATGCTTCCTACTTCTTGGTATACGGAACCATTGTTGAAGGGCTTGCCAAGGCCGGAGGCACGCTAGCTGCGCAAGTTAAGGTCAGTCACTTATTAGTCGAAGGTGTACCTTTGGAATCCGCAGCCAAAGGCTACAGCGCATTCAGCTTGAACCTAAAACCCACCTTCAATAGCCGCATGGGATACATCGATTACGTAGTTCCAGCCGTCTTTGTGTTGATCCTGCAACAAACCTTAGCAATGGCTTCTGGTTTAGTTGGTGCAACCCAAAACGCTCAATCAACGTTTGGCTACTGGAGTAAAACCTCTCCGGCGAAACTGATTCTTGCTCGTTGTTGTACCTTAGTTGGCATTTATTACCTATTGTCGATGTACTACTTCGGCGCCAGCTTCTCAATGTACGGGATTAACTTGCTCGCCTCTATGACTAAAATTCTAACTCTACTGCTGCCTTTCTTATTGGCCAGTTGTTTAATCGGAATTTTTATCGGTGAGCTAGTACCAAGAAGAGAGCTAGTCACGGTTGTGGTGTTAATCAGTTCAATGCCACTGATCTTCTCTTCAGGTTTTATCTGGCCCGTTGAAATGATGCCTGAGTGGTTAGTGCTGTTATCCCAGTTATTCCCAAGCACACCAGCAATTCAAGGTTTCTTAGCGCTTAATCAGATGGGTGCATCTTGGCAGGAAGTAGCGTTTCAATGGACATTGCTGTGGGGACAAGTTGCGTTATGGGCTTCGTTATTAGCACTTAAGCTCTACCACAAATCGAGCAAAAGTAACGTTAACAATAGTACTGGCAGCAGCCATCGAGCGGCTTAGTCCTAAGTCTACAAACTAAGCATTAAGACTTCCCTCTCATCGAAAACCATTAAAAAGCTCTGATATGAACAGGGCTTTTTTAATGTCCTCAGATTTACGTCCTCAGCCATCGAATGTCTAAGACTTTCAAAAGTACATCAACATTCACCAGTCGTTATAACTGCCACTGCATATGCCTTTTGCTACCTAAAAAAAGCCCACTTATACCCAAACAATGACGAAACTCGTACAATTGTAAATTTATTGTAAAAATTTCTTTGATGACATTATTTTTATGTATAGGCTTATCAGTAAGACTTAGTAGGCCGAATACCATAGTCTTATTGGTGCACATACCAAAAGGATATACATATAAAGCAAGATCAGTACTTATATTTATTTCGTTTTTCGACCCAGCTACAACCGTTTATGTTGCCGTCGAATGAAGTGGATAAGTTACTGAAATATACAAAGCAAATAGAAAACAAACACAACAGCAACAAACATAATTTAATAAAAAAGACAGGGAAAACCATGAAAAACTTACGTGAATTATTTTTTGGGTTTATATTATTATTTAGTTCCAGTGCATTTGCAGAAGAAGGATCATTTAATCAAGCTATCAGTAACTTAAGTCAAAGTGTTGATGGATTTTTCAACGAATACACAGGTTGGTTCGTTGGACTGATATTTAAAAGCGTCCCTGTAGGTGAAGCAAGCTTTCCAATAATTGTTGGCTGGCTATTGCTCGCTGCAATTATCTTTACTGTTTACTTTGGCTTTGTTCAATTTAAACGTGTCGGGATGGCAATAGACATTATTAAAGGTAAGTACACAGACCCTAGTTCCAAACACGAAGGGGAAGTTTCTCACTTTCAAGCGTTAACAACCGCGCTTTCTGGAACTGTTGGGCTTGGTAATATTGCCGGTGTGGGTGCTGCACTTGCGATTGGTGGTCCTGGCGCGACATTCTGGATGATCTTGTGTGGCCTTCTGGGTATGGCTTCTAAGTTCTGTGAGTGTACCTTAGGTGTGAAATACCGAACTATCCTACCTTCAGGTGTTGTTTCGGGTGGTCCAATGTACTATCTAAGCCAAGGCCTTGGTGAAAGAGGTTTAGGTGGACTAGGCAAAGTGCTCGCTATTGGCTTCGCACTGATGTGTATTTTAGGTGCATTGGGTGGCGGTAACATGTTCCAAGCTAACCAAGCACACGCGATGCTAACTTACGCATTTGATGTACCAAGCGAATACGGTGTGATCACTGGCCTTGTACTCGCCTCTTTAGTTTTCTCTGTGATTGTTGGTGGTATGCCTTCTATCGCATCGGTAACGGAAAAAGTTGTTCCTTGGATGGCTGCTCTGTATATCGGTATGGCTCTGATTGTAATCGGTTCTAACCTTGATCAAGTTGGTCCTGCGTTCAGCGCAATCTTTACAGGTGCATTTACTGGTGAAGGTGTCGTTGGTGGCTTCATTGGTGCGTTAATCCAAGGCTTGAAGCGTGCAACATTCTCGAACGAAGCAGGTGTAGGTTCAGCAGCTATCGCTCACTCAGCGGTTAAAACAAAAGAGCCAATCACCGAAGGTCTAGTATCACTATTAGAACCGTTCGTTGATACGGTAATCATTTGTACAATGACAGCATTGGTTATCACTATCGCTGGCTTAAATGTAGGTCCATTCGATGGTTCTGGTTTAACGGGTGTAACACTTACTGCAGCATCGTTTACTGAAACTGCAGAAGTATTTAAATACACACTCGCTCTTGCGGTAATCATGTTTGCGTTTTCGACAATGATCTCTTGGTCGTACTACGGTCTTAAGGCGTGGACTTACCTATTTGGTGAAGGCAAAACAACGGAACTGATTTTTAAAGTGATGTTTTGTGTGTTTGTTGTTATTGGTGCCACGATTCAGTTTGGCGCGGTAATCGACTTCTCTGACGCGGCTATCTTTGCAATGTCTATCTTCAACATTCTTGGTCTGTACTTCTTGATGCCAGTTGTGAAGAAGGAACTGCAATCATTTGTTGCTCGCGTGAAATCTGGCGAAATCAAAACTTACGAGAAATAACTTCTCTTCAGTGCTTATCGTCAAATAACACTGTTCTAAAAATTTTTGTAATACCCTTTGCTTGAGAAAGCGAGAACAGTACTGCAATTAACCTAAAATCCCTACCAGCTTTGCTTGTGGGGATTTTTTATGTTTGAATTGTTAGGCTAGCAGCTATCCTCAATGCCTTGCTTACTCTTTTCACTATCGTGCTCAACGTCGATACGACGAACCAACTCTTCTACTTCGATCATCTCTTTTTGTGCTAGTGACAAACGACAATCATCGAAACAATAAGCCATGGTGCAGTTCTCACAAAGATACTCTTGCATCACTCCATCCCTATATGTAGTCAAAGCAGTCCAAATGCAATCGAGCAATCGACGGCGTGTTCGTCCTGAACACCACTATTATGCAGCGACACTGATCTGAAAAGATGCATGCAAAGTCATTTAATAGGCAACAAGTAACACATCATGTTGTTATACGTAACTATTCACAAATATCTAAGTAAACAATGAAAACACTTAAATCATCAATAGTGAGAAAGAATCGGCTCTACGCTCTCGAGAAAACGCAAAACGCCCACATCACGTGTGTGATGTGGGCGTTTCAATATTTACTGCAAAACTAACGCTAGGTTGGTAAAGCCTTCGACTTATAAACCCATCTCTTCAGTAAGTGTTTTGATTTGCTTGAGATCCATGGTGTGGACTTCAATCATCTGTCTGATATCACTCAGTCTAGAGTTGGCATTATCTTGTTTCTCACACGCGTCAGATTTCGCATCCCATGATGTGCCATCTAAGAACACATCACACGCTTTCTTAAGTGAACCAAGGTTCTGTTCAAGCTCGTCTCTTTCTTTCTCAAGCTTTTCAAGTTCTTGAGATATTTGTAATTCTTTACGGAACAGTTCACGAGAACGTTCAAACAAGGTCGACTGCATATCCGCCTGACGGTTTAGCTTTTGATTATCTTGCTCAGTTTTATCTAGCGTTTGCTTTTGTTCGTTTAACTGCTGCTCTAACGAGTAGTTCGCCTTTTCTAAAACCGCAGATTGTTTCGCTAACTCTTGAAGCTCTTTTTGATGCTCTTCCACTTGCTTTGCTAGCGCAACTTCGACTTTGGCGTCGATCTCGGTATCAACTTTTGCCACTTTAGCTTCAACCGACGTCATCAATTCTGTTTTACTGTCGCGCAATTCTTGATAACGGGTTTCGAGTACCTGATAAGTGGACTCCCACTTCGAAGCCGTGACTGTAGAACCGATTAAGCCACCCAGCGCTAAACCTATAACCGCAGCAATGCCGATATAGAGCTGACTGCGCTTATCGCGTTCTTCAATAACAACCACTTCATCTTGTTCGCTTTGTCCAGATTGCTGGTTCACTAGCGGGTACTCCCAAAAATTTGTTTAACGTTACGCGGTCACTGGCACTGATGCCAATACTGATAGTGTAGGCTCAGTTAAACCTATCGCTCAAGCCAGAAGCACTTAAGCTTTGCTAACACATTCATCCCAACTGTTTACAGAGAGGTTTAACGAGTTAACTCCGAAATCATCAAGCTGGCAGTATACAAAAGGAAGCTGCTAACGATAACTATCACAACCCCTTTTTGCAGTTTTTCGTTTGTCCGGTAACGAAATAGTACAAATGCCAAAGCCAATAAAAAAACAATCGCTATTAGTCGAGTCATAACTCCTCCTTGTTTCTCTATTTTATACCATTTAAATAAGCAAGTTACGTCAGAGACTCGTTGTTTGATCATTTAGTTGAACAACATTTGTGCAAACAGATATTTTGTAGCTGACATCACATTTTATATGATCTAGGATACGCCTACAGATTACCTAATTATTTAGGTAATTGTTCCGATGAAGACTGCAGGAGAGTGGTTTTTTAACTAAATATTAACATTTAGTTAGATTTACCCGCCGAAGAAGTAAATCTTTCAGGTGCTTTATGCTGGAGAAATCCAGAAAAGTGAGGACTGTCGTTGGAGGAACCTCTGGAGAGAACCGTTAGATCGGTCGCCGAAGGAGCAAGCTTAGTGCCCGTTACTTATCTATAAGTGATTCGCTAAGTGAAACTCTCAGGCAAAAGGACAGAGGAGTGGAAAGCAACAGCCTTAATTAACAAAAGAATTCTATCTAGAAATCCGTATGTATTAAGTAGTGCTCCCGATCCCTGTGATCTGCACTGCCTTCCCTCTTCTCCTTAAATTTTTAATTTATTAAGGGGAATCTATGAACCACCTACAAGCTACACTACAAACCATCAACCAATTCGTTTGGGGACCACCACTGCTTATTCTGCTAGTGGGTACAGGTATCTACTTTACTTTTCGCTTAGGCTTACTCCAGTTTAGACACCTCCCAACCGCGCTAAAAATGGTATTCAGCAAAGACAAATCCGGTACGGGTGACGTATCAAGTTTTGCCGCTTTGTGTACCGCGCTTTCCGCAACCATTGGTACAGGTAACATCGTTGGTGTAGCGACCGCAATCAAGATTGGTGGCCCTGGTGCCCTATTCTGGATGTGGCTTGCCGCTGTATTTGGCATGGCGACCAAATACGCAGAATGTCTACTTGCCGTTAAATACCGCAGAACCGATAGCAATGGCGAAATGGTTGGTGGCCCAATGTACTACCTGCAATACGGTGTCGGCTCACGAATCTTGGCGGTAATGTTCGCTGTCTTCGCGCTCGGTGTTGCCTGCTTCGGTATTGGTACCTTCCCACAAGTAAACGCTATCTTAGACGCAACTCAAATTTCATTTGGTGCTTCTCGTGAGATGTCTGCTGTCGTTCTAACGATACTAGTGGCAGTGGTAACCCTTGGTGGTATTCAATCTATCGCTAAGGTGGCAGGGAAAGTTGTTCCTACGATGGCGGTTATGTACGTTGTCGCATGTTTAAGCGTTCTGATTTCAAATGCAGACCAACTGTTGAATGCTATTACCCTTGTTGTTACCTCTGCGTTTACCAACACAGCAGCAACCGGTGGTTTCTTTGGTGCAAGCATCATGCTTGCTATCCAATCAGGCATCGCTCGTGGTGTGTTCTCGAACGAATCTGGTCTAGGTAGCGCACCAATGGCGGCGGCGGCTGCAAAAACAGATTCATGCGTGAAGCAAGGCCTTGTCTCTATGACAGGTACCTTCTTCGATACCATCATCATCTGTACCATGACAGGTTTGGCGCTTATCTTAACGGGCGCTTGGCAAACGGACCTGTCTGGTGCTGCGATGACCACTCATGCATTCGCCGTTGGTTTGAATGCAGACACCCTTGGCCCTATGTTGGTTTCTGTTGGCCTGATCTTCTTTGCGTTTACAACAATTTTAGGTTGGAACTACTACGGTGAGCGCTGCGTTGTGTTCTTGCTAGGTACCAAAGCAGTATTGCCTTACAAGATAATATTCATCGCATTAGTGGCTTCTGGAGCATTCCTAAAGCTCGACATGATCTGGATAATGGCCGATATCGTGAACGGCCTGATGGCAATTCCAAACCTGATCGGCCTTATTTTGCTACGCCACGTGGTTATCGAAGAAACTAAGCTGTTCTTCAAACCTTTAACGTCTTCAAACGATTGTGAAGCTGTAAAAGCATAATCAGAATTGATTGAACCAAAGCCCGCACTCAAATGCGGGCTTTTTTATACCCATTCGATACTTAAACTGACTGAATTATTACTATCGTATACCCACAAATAAAATAAGATTTTAATTAGAGCACTGTTCTAATTAAATTAGAGACAAAGATTAAGCCAATACTCTCTAATTAAAAGCTCCCTAATAAAATCAAAACTTAATTAGATATTACTTATATTTAACAGATTGTGACTAGATCGCAGAGTTTCTTTCATAAAAAATGAAGAATGCTTTTGTTTGAACCACGCAAAAACACACCAGAATAAAACATGTGACTTTAATTCATATAATAGTCAGTTTATAGTCATCTAAATTGTTGAGAGGATTATAATAAAAATAAAACGTTGGCTATATGATCAGATTTGACCCGATTAAAAACCGTATTTATAACGACGAACGTTCTATTAAAATAGGATATCGTGAAACTCGCGTTTTAGAGTTATTACTTAAAAACTCACCCGAGATTGTGAACAAACAAGATATTATTAGTTTCGCATGGGGAAGCGAGTTCATTGGGGATACGTCACTTGCGAAATGTATCAGTTTGCTTCGCCAAGGATTTGTTAAACTTGGCATCAGAGAAACACCCATCGTCACAGTGCCAAAGGTCGGTTACCGACTTATTGATGAATGCGTCTTTATTGACTCGCAACCACAAAGCGAAGTGACGATTCCCCTCACGCCTGTCAGCGAGCAAGTCCCGCTCGGTCAAAGTAATATTGCGGCCTCTATTGCGAGCAACGATACACCTGAATCCAAATCGACTTCACTTACTTACTCTCAGGTCAGCTTATACAAAAACAGGCTGTGTTATTTCATAACGGGTTGTTTATTGTTGTCCTCGGCATTATTGGCTTTTGCTAAGGTTCACGATAAAAGCCTTGGGGATATCACGCCCTTTAACCGGCTTAATGAACAATGGGTTGGGCAGGTCCAAGTTTTTCAGGAAACAAAGGTGTCCTTAAGCCCAGAACTAGAGGCTATTCTCTACAAATACCAATGTGATTGCGTGGCATACATCAGCGATGAGCCCGGCTATTCAGAACTCTCCATACTCAACAAGACGACACGTCAGTCCATCAATATCTTTTACACGGCCACGCAATTAGACCGAGCGAGTGAAGAGATAGAATTATTCCTAAAGAGAGGCCAATTATGATGCCATTTGTAGCTCTGTTTTCCTCGTTAGCGTTATTGATTGGTATATGGAGTATTCCTTCTTCTCCACCCCAAGAAGAGCACCGTTATCAACATAGCGTGGTAGATCTTGTGTTAGATGGAAATGTATTACGAACCGATGGACTCACCAAAATAAGCGATAACGAGGTTCTACACCTAATGTCCGTCCAAGATGACAGCATGCCCGACCCGATTGTTCTACGGTTTAGAGGTGAGGCCGGCCCTTCTCAATCCCTATTCTTTTCAATAGCTGGCACTATCGACTTACTCTCCGTGCAAAAAATAAATAAAGCGATGAATGACAGCTTGTTGTCGCCCTACCTGCTTATCAACAATGACCCTTTAACACTTAAGGTTGATATATTAAGTTCAAATGATCTGTTTGCCATCATTCGGACATGTAATAATGGAAGAACACAACTTTTGGCTAAACGATAATTTGTCGCCGTTTGGCCACCAGTTAAATTCACTTTATTTTAATTAACATCGTTCTGAATATTACACATAAAAAATGGATGGTTAAATTTATTACTGCATCAATAAACACCTCTTGTATTTTGAGCATTCAATTAATCGAGTGTTTAAAACACTGGATTAAATTTAAACATCCAAATCTGATTTATCGCTTTCCTGTTGATATTTACATCAAATAAAAACGATGTGAATAATATGTCTCCTCTCGTACTTAACCATTCATTTCACTCGCGATAGACCACGTCAAAAACTATTTGACGTTAATGTATCAATCATAACTTCTCATTTTTCTAAAAACGGTTTGAGCCTCATCAAACATTTTCTTTTTAGTTACACTCTCTTTCACCAAAAAACAAATTAAACAATACAAACCGTTGAATTTAAAAGGTAAATTAATTCAACCCTTTTCAGTATCTATCTATTTATCAACATGAAAAAGTGAACTTGTCTTGTTAACTGCATGGCACAAAAAAACATTATCAAAATAGAAAAATTACAAATGAGGGAATTGTTAATGATCCGAATAAACAGAAGTCTCTTAGCAACCGCAGTGTTGTCTGTTCTATCTACTGGCGTAAACGCGAAAATTTACCCAGACCAAATAGTCCATGACCAACTTGGTGACGATGTATGTCGCTCTGGCTATCGCCCGTTAGACCGCTTTGAAGCCGAAGAGCAAAAGAGTGCTTTGCTGGCTAGAATGGGCACTTGGCAGATCACAGGCTTAAAAGGAAACTGGGTGGTCATGGGCCCGGGATATAATGGCCTTATTAAACAAGATACAACCAACGGCAAAACGTTCTGTTATCCGAACAATGACCAGTCTGAGATTCCAAACTACTCTGCTAAATCAGTTCCAGAAGGTAGCGAGTTAGATGTTCAATATGAGTTGGTAAATAACCGTAACGATTTTGTTCGCCCACTAAGCTATCTAGCTCACAACCTTGGATACGCATGGGTTGGCGGCAATAACAGTCAGTACGTTGGCGAAGACATGACGATCAACCGCTCTGGCGACAGCTGGGTGATACAAGGAAACAATGGTGGCTCTTGTAGTGGTTATCGCTGTGGGGAAAAAACTAAAATCACCGTCGACAACTTTGCCTACACCGTTAACGACGACAACTTTTGGCATGGCGATGTCGTCGAGTCCGATCGTGAACTGGTGAAGACGGTTTACGCGACGGCAAGAAACAACAGTAATATCGCTCAGCAAGTGGTTGTCGACCTGAAAGTGGATGAATCAACTAACTGGTCAAAAACGAACAGCTACGGATTCTCACAAAGTGTTCAAACAGAGAATACGTTTAAGTGGCCTCTTGTTGGTGAAACCAAGCTCACCATTAAGTTCGAAGCGAACCAAAGCTTCTCTAAATCAAATGGGGGCTCCACTAGCGAGCAAGTGACACTTCAAGCGCGCCCGATGGTCCCAGCCAACTCAGAGCTTCCGATTCGAGTTGAGTTGTATCGTTCAAGTATCTCCTACCCGTACCGATTCAACGCCGACATTAGCTACGATGTTGAGTTTAACGGCTTCCTCCGTTGGGGTGGCAACGCATGGCATACACACCCAGACAACCGCCCTTACAGAGCTCACACCTTCACTATGGGTCGCGGCAGTGATAAATCTGCAGACATTCGCTACCAATGGGATCACCGTTACATTCCAGGTGAAACAAAATGGTGGGATTGGGGCTGGGCAATCAAAGAAGCGGGCTTATCTAGCATGCAATACGCAACTGGCGGAAGCTTACGTCCATTCCACTCTTACGTATCGGGTGATTTCTACGCAGACTCTCAATTTGCAGGCACCATTGAGATTGGCCAAGCAACACCGATTACCAACAATCTACGCAGCAAAAGAAGCACAGATTCCGTCAACGAAACGACTGAACGCATTGGCGATATTGAAATCACCACCAACTTCAATGCTGATGAGTTGAGTGACTTAGGTTTCGAAGGTGCTGAGATGAACATTAGCGTTGTTGAATAACACAATGACTCACCTTTAACACTTAATTTGCCAAAACACTCGATTCACCCTAAAGACAAAAGCCCACGACACGTCGTGGGCTTTCATATGTTCTATTAAAAACGAGGATCTACACAGGCTCTTCCATTAGAAGCTTAACGCCTAGCCCCACTAGTACCATGCCAGTCACGCCTTCCATCCACTTCATAAAACTCGCATTCTTGAGCAAGTTTTTAGCCGAGTTCAATGCACCAGCTAAACCACATTGCCACACCATCGCAATCATAAAGTGGACTGAAGCCATCAACATAGATTGCAATAAAGGCGAGCCTTCAGGGTTTACAAATTGAGGCAGAAAAGCCAAATAGAAAACCGCCGTTTTTGGGTTAAGCACATTAGATAAGAAACCTTCACGCAAAGAACGTTTTGCACTGTAAGCTTGATGAGCTTGCTCGCCAACCTTCAACCCGCCACCATTTTTCATCAAAGCGCGTAAACTGCTTAAACCAAGCCAAATTAGGTAAACCGCACCCACCATTTTTACGGCTTGAAAGAGTTCAGCTGATTGAGCAAGAATCGCAGAGATACCCACCGCAGAGAAAAAAGCGTGCACATAAAGACCGCTACAGATACCAAAGCTGGTCATTACACCGTCAGATAAGCCAGATCGACTGGTATTGCGAATTACCAATGCCGTATCTAAACCCGGCGTTAGCGTTAAAATAGTGATGGCAATTAGAAATGCCTCAAAGTTCAAAATATCCATATCATTGTCATTCTTGTTCAGCGATCTATCATCAATACCGTGTATCTGAACAATTCGCAAGCAACAATTGCCATCAGCTATACAACTCACTGATTTTGTGCACAATGGTACAGTTTAATTTGTTAACAAATAGTAAATTACTGGCATATCACTGCCCTACCTTGTTTAGGCTATATCTTCTACTGAGAAGAACAGCCTCAGAAACAAAGTGAAGTGACCAACTTCAAAGTACTTAACATCGAGATGCCCCTTAAACTGATGCAGCCTTATGGGTCATTTAAAGAAACCAAATTAAGAGTAGTCAAATGAGCGCATTCAAAAAACTAGTCGAACACTCTAAAAAATGTTCACGCTTTCAGCACCTAGCCTCTATTTGTGGTTGGGACCAAGCTTCCATGATGCCGACTGGCGGCAATCAAGCACGTAGTGAAGCGATGGCCGAGCTTTCTGTTCATATTCACGGTCTAATGACTCAGCCACAACTCGGCGATTGGATTGCAGACGCTGAAAACGAAGCATTAAACAACGAGCAACAATCGTCCCTACGTGAAATCAAACGCCAATGGCAACAAGCTAACCTACTTCCAGAAAAACTGGTTGAAGCGAAATCTCTAGCGGGTTCAAAATGTGAACATGCGTGGCGTAGCCAACGTGGAGAAAACGACTGGGTTGGTTTTGAAAAGAACTGGCGTGAAGTGGTTGAGCTATCGCGCGAAGAAGCACAAATCCGCGCAGACGCCGCTAACTTAACCCCTTATGATGCGATGCTGGATATCTACGAACCGGGCACCAGCTCTGCTTCGCTTGATATCTTGTTTGCAGACGTTAAAACCTGGCTACCAAACCTGATTGACGAAGTCATCGAAAAACAGTCGAGCGAGCAATTTAACGCGCCATCTGGTATCTACTCGACAGAGAAACAAAAAGCACTTGGTCTAGAAGTGATGAAGCTTCTACAATTCGATTTTGAGCACGGCCGACTAGATGAAAGTGTTCACCCGTTCTGTGGCGGCGTGCCTTCAGATGTGCGTATCACAACTCGCTACGATGAAGCTGAATTCGTTCAAAGCTTAATGGGCATCGTCCATGAAACGGGCCATGCACGTTACGAACAAGGTTTACCTAAACACCTAGCGGGCCAACCAGCAGGTGAGGCTCGCTCTATGGGTATCCATGAATCTCAGTCTCTGTTCTTCGAAATGCAAGTTGGTCGCAGCGATCCATTCATCGGACACTTAGCCAACCTAGCAGGACAACAGTTCTCAGGCTCAGAATTTGAGAAAGATAACTTCCAGAAGATCTACACTCGCGTGAAGAAAGACTTCATCCGTGTTGATGCCGATGAGCTGACCTACCCAGCGCACGTTATCTTACGTTACGAAATTGAACGTGACTTGATCAACGGCAAAATCAAACACACTGATGTCCCAGAACTTTGGCACACTAAGATGCAGTCTTACCTTGGTTTAAGCACTCAAGGCAACTTCACAAATGGCTGTATGCAAGACATTCACTGGACAGACGGCGCATTCGGTTACTTCCCATCTTACACACTAGGTGCGATGTACGCGGCTCAGTTCATGGCTTCAATGAAGAAAACGGTGGATGTGAACGCTGTGATTGAAAGTGGTGACCTATCGCCTATCTTCACTTGGTTAGAGTCGAACATTTGGAGTAAAGGTAGCCTGCTTAACACCGATGATTTGGTGAAAGGAGCAACGGGTGAAACGCTCAATGCTGAGCACTTTAAACAGCATTTGATGAACCGTTATTTGAAAGGTTAAGCATAGCGGCCAGTAGACGTTAGAACGATGATCTACTGGCTCGTTTCTGGACAAACCTTTTGGGATTATGAAAGCTTGTCTATATATCCCTCGATATCAACATCATCAATTAGCCCGTCTGGTAAGTAACGCTTAGCATAACTTAGGTAAGTTCCGCTAGTGAGCAATAATTTAAACACGTCTTTATCAATGTGCCCGCCTAATGCCATTTTAGACATGATGTGGATAGCCTCACTTAGCGATTTGGCTTTCTTATAAGGTCGGTCGGCAGCGGTTAGCGCCTCAAAAATATCGGCTACTGCAAGAATACGCTCAGGAATCGACAACTCTTTCCCAGTCAAGCCTCTCGGATAACCAAAGCCTTCCATCGCCTCATGGTGAGTCGTCGCATAGCGAGGAACGCGCTCAAGCTCGGGCGGGAATGGGATGCTCTCCAACATTTTGATTCCACTTATCATGTGTTCATTAATCTTAAAGCGCTCTTCTGCCGATAATGTGCCACGCTGTACAGCTAAGTTATATAACTCACCATGGTTATAGAGAATATCGGGCACCTTCATATTGATACCAAACTCAGGGTCGATATAAAACGGCTGTTCACGTTCAATCACATGTTCAGGGCGATCGGTCAGTAATTTCTCTACTGCTGGTGTCGCTTTAAACTGATAACGCGCTTCCTCTAATGGAGATAAACCCAATCCACGATCGAAGTATCGCACCCACTCTTTTTCAGCCAGTTCATGCAGACGTGCAATATCTTGATCAGACATGAATTCTGCCCCCACGTTAGCGTTGGCAATAAAATTAAACTCTTCGGTAAGTACTGCAAATTCTTGTTGTAATGCTTGTTCTGGCTGCCCATCAACGCCCAGTTCTTGCAATTTTTTGAGTAAGTATTGGATTTGTATATCTCGCCACAGCACCTCAAAGCGCATACGAACTTCGTGGATTCGGTTATAGTTGGTTTCTAATTTACTGCCTTTATCGACCACAAACTCTGGCGTCGCAATTTTGCCACAATCATGTAGCCAAGCGGCGATACGAAACTCACGTCGTTCTTCATCATTTTCAAAAGCAAACCCTTTAAACAAAGCTTGCTCGGATTTCTCGGCGGCTTCCGACAACATCAGAGCAATCTCTGGTACACGGTTACAATGGCCCGCTGTATAGTGAGATTTTTCATCGATCGCGCGCGCGATAAGTTGAATCACAGACTCAAAAAACTCATTTTGACGCTGCTCAAATTGCTGTAGCGAATGACTACCTCTCATCAGAGATAAACCAAGCTGATGAATTTCTTCAATACGGGAATGAACACGCTGCACTTTTTCGTACTCACGATCTTTAACGAACCTGACCTGTTTTCTTAATGCATTAATTGGCTCCGAAATAGGTTTTGCCATTGCCCACGCAATTGGGATTAAGAGAGTAAGCACAAGGAATGACGCACCAACTGCGTAAACTACCGTTTCATTTACGCCTGCCATTAAGTGGGCTTTAGGAATCACAACAGCAAAATAACGCCCCTCTTTATGTGTCAACTTAGCAACATAGACATATTTCTCGACACCATGGACTGATACCAAGCGCACTGAATTAACAAATGTTGGATCTTTTGCGAATTCAAGAAGTTCCTCGTATGGCACAAAAGTATAAGTTGACTGGGCTGTACTACCCTTAAACCATTTTTCACGCAGCTCAGTTCTCTGCTCTGGC
Source organism: Vibrio sp. T20 (assembly GCF_007858795.1). Lineage (NCBI taxonomy): Bacteria > Pseudomonadati > Pseudomonadota > Gammaproteobacteria > Vibrionales > Vibrionaceae > Vibrio > Vibrio sp. T20. The sequence continues at coordinate 186,699 of NZ_VFEB01000045.1, read as the reverse complement.
GTAATAGCGCTGACCGCAAGATTAATTATCTCAACTAAAGCTCTTTGATCTTCATTTATTAAGTAATAAAAGGCGTTCGGAATATTGGGCCCTTTAAGCAAATTAATTACCAAATTTTGGCGGAACGTTTCGCGTATCTTGTTTGTCAAAATTTTTTGAATATCAAGCACAGCAACAATATCGCCATTCAATACACCATCAATCGCGTCGTGCAATGAAGCGTAACTAATGATGGTCATTTGGGGATAAGCTTCTTCCAAATCATCTTGAATGCTCCACCCTTTCAGCAAACCAATCCGAGTTTGCTTTACTTGCTCTAGGGTATTGATGTGTTGGTTTTCCTTCTTCGTCAGAAAAGCAAACTTAGCGTGATATAAAGGTTTACCAACCACACCAATACTAGAAAGATCGTCTTGATCGGCAACAGAGTGAAGAATGTCAATATTTCCGCTATCAAAGTCTTTCACAAGCTCATTCCAGCTACGGCCGTTCACAAACCTAAATTTTAAGCCTGTCATTTCCGATATCATTTTGAATAAGTCTATTGCGAATCCATTCGGACGCCCACCCACGGCAAAGTCGACCGGGCCCCAGTTGTCTTGGTTTGACACTGTTAGTTCCGGAGCTTGGTCGACTAACATTCGCTGCTCATCGGTCAAATCCACTGGAGAGACTGATGGTAACCGCCCTTCAACATCCACCACCTTATTCGTTGCAATCAACTGCCCATTTTCTTGATAGATAAAGGCTTCAGCCTCTGGGGCCTTCTTGTTTTTAACAAATCGATTAGTCAATTGCGCTTCTAAAGAGGAAAGGAGGATATCTACACCCACCACAGTTTTTGAACCCGGTACTTTGATTGAAAAAGTTTCACCTGAGACTTTTAGCGTATTAAACAAGTAAGGCGATGTGTTATAAGTTTCATCATATTCAGCATTTTCAAACCAACTACGCTGAGTGGGGATAAAATTACTCGACTCATTCGAGGTATGTTGTGAATTAAAATTCTCATCGTAATAGATACTCACCTTACTACGTTCTCGATTCACTCCGCGGTGAACTATAAGCAACCACTTATCACCGGGTTTCGCCTTCACACGCGAACGAACCTCCTTAGAAGAAAGATTAATCAGCTGGAAGAAATCGTTATTTTCTTTAGCCACAAAAATACTATGGATACTAGACTCTCTCACTAACAATTGAGACAAAGGGACAATGATACTCTCTTCCGGTGTATCCACGCCGATCAGAGATACCAGTTGAGCGCCCCTACGCGTTATGTTATCAGCTAAATTTTGAAGACTAGACAAATGGCTCGATACACCAGTTGCAATGGTTTGATATTGAGTAAGGGTGTGTTGCAGCTCTGTTTTTTTCGCAAAATGGTATTGCAAGAGAATAGCAACACTGGCCGTCACGAGAGTGCAAAAGACAAACATACCCCCTAACACTGTCCTTAACGATATGCGTGTGTATTTTTTCTTCATTTTTATTGGCTCAGCTCAGTGCCTTAATATTTCAACTGACTACAGTATCGTTCAAGAACAACTTTGACGCCAATGATGAGTATTCCCATGCATCAACAAAAATTCGTTCGTAATGAGGCACCTATATCCTGACAACCAAGCAAAATTGCCAACAATGGAATCAAGTCTTTCTGCTTCTATTAATTTGAGTATCGTGAATATTGATATTCAAGAACTAATTTTAGGTCGTATTAAGTCTTAAACGCTCGGTAGCTTAGGAATAAACGAATAATAAAGGCTGAGCAGATTATCTGACTCAGCCTTTTTACTTTTTAGACCTAGATCATTTATCGCCAGTAAGCATATCTAAGAAGATCTGTCTCGACTCAGGTGTGTTGTCTCTATGAGTTTCGTATCTTACATGCGTGTTTGCATCAACTGCTTTTGATAGTTTGATGCTCCAAAGCGCTTTCATTTGGTTAGGTACAATTGAATATCGGACATCGATAATACGTAGATCGTCTGTTGGATCCTGAGTAATATAACCATTCGAGAACCAGCGGAAACGTTCAATGTCTTTGGCTTGTTGAGAGTCAGGGTCAAGCCAAGGCAAATCCCTGCCAACGTTCAGCTTAACGATCGACTCTCCGGGATACGTGCTTACCGATGTACCAACCCGCACTGCGTCTACATGATAATGAGCCTCTGTTTCGTACACTACTTTCCAAACCAAGATATTCGCAAAGCTCGGCTTAGCCTCTAAGCGAATAGGCGTATGTTGGCGTTCTTGTGCTAATTGCCATCCTACCGCTTCTGCTCTATCCCTTTGTATCATCCCCAATGTTGGATAAATCAGTGCCCAAGCAAATGCAGCGCGTGCTAGCCATGGAGTTCGCTTCCATGTCGCCAACACCAACAATATTAAGATAGGAATGGTATAGACAGGGTCGATAATCGAAATGGTATTCCAAGCATAACGTTCATTGGTGAGCGGCCAGAACAGTTGAGTGCCATACGTAGTACAAGAATCGAGTAAAGCATGTGTGCCATAACCTAACGCGCAATAGAGCCAACTCTGTTTAAACGAGAGCCCCCGCCTTTTCGCAATCAAAGGATACAAAACCAGAGCGCAAATCAAGCTGCCAATAGGAATAAACAAAAGTGAGTGGGTAAACTGTCGATGGAACTCCAATGCGAGTAAAGGATCACTCTCCGAACGAATAAATGCATCTAAATCTGGCGCCATTCCAGATAGCAAACCTAGAACCCCAGCGACCACCAAATGTTGTTTTTTACTCGCCGATTGTGACAAAGAAGCGCCTAGCACGCCCTGCGTTAACGGATCCATAAATCACCCACTTTTAGCATTCCCTTGATCTGAACAAGTACATTTAGCTATAGCAGTGAATCCAGTTAAACAACAAGATTTTGTCAACATACTCATAGACATAATCGTATAAATGTAGACAGGCAAACAAAAAAGAGCAGCCTGATGACTGCTCTTTATTCGTTTATGGACACCTCATCAAGTGTTCATATTTACGAGCGGGGAAAGGTCTCTAACCATCATTAACGAGCCACCATGCTTGCCGCGATAACAACCAACAGCACTGAGAATATCTTCTTGATGGTTGGAACGGGTAAATGGTTTGTCGCTTTTGCGCCTAACGGGGCCGTAAACCAAGACGTACACACGATACCCAATAACGCTGGTAAATAAACAAAACCTGCAAAGCCATCAGTTAGAGCAAAGTGACTACTGCCCGAGGTGATGTAACCGATAGAGCCAAATAGCGCGATAACAATGCCACACGCAGATGCACAACCGATCGCCTTTTTCATATCGACCGAAAAGAACGTAAGCAATGGAACGAGTAACGCACCGCCACCAATCCCTATCATTGCAGACAAGCCGCCAGTAATGGTTGTCAGAACCGTTAATACACCTTTATTTGGTAGCTTTCGCTCTTTAGGCGCGTCACTTTTGCTGCTTAAGAACATCTTAATCGCGATAAGAACTACGCTCACAGCAAACACGATACGAACCACCTTTTCAGGTAATAACGCCGCCATAAAACCACTAACCAAAGCGCCAAGCGCGACACCTAACATGATCCAAGGTGCAATGTTCCAAGGCACGTTGCCGTTCTTGTGGTGAGCGAGCGCAGATGAGGTTGAAGTAAATAGAATCGAAGCCAGTGAGGTCGCAATCGCAGCGACAACAACTTGGTCAGATGGTAGAACGTCTAAATAAAGTAAAATGCTGCTTAACACTGGAACTATAATCAGCCCTCCACCAATGCCCAAAAGCCCGGCAAGAAAACCAACACCACTGCCTAGTAACGCACAGTAGAAAATCAACAACAGCAATTCACTCATTTCATCCATCTCTTATTCAATTAATTATCTTAAATAACACAGTATTAATGTGGTTATATTTCCATTAAGCTAATTAATATAACTGACACCGACTTGAATATTCAAACATATAGATCATGAAGATTCTTCATGATGAATGTGAAGTAATACCATTATTAATCCCACTCCCATCAACGTATAAAAACCTTAAGCAAATAACTTTATACGACACTTTTAGTGAAGACAGCCTCGATTCTTAATCCGGTCACACGCAAAAATAAAGCACTTAAATATTAAAGACCGAGAGAATCAGACAACGAATTGGGATACTAGATCAACATGAACAATGAATTTAACTTTACGATTAAGAGCATTAGCCTCGACGAAAACTACCAGCCTGCAGACAGCACGCGTATCACAACTAACTTTGCTAACTTGGCTCGTGGCGACAGCCGTCAAGCGAACTTACGTAACGCACTCCAGATGATTGACAACAGTTTCAATGCCTTAGCACATTGGGACAACCCAAAGGGCGACCGCTACTCAGTAGAGCTTGAAATCATTTCTGTTGATATGGACATTGAAAGCAACGACGAAGCCTTCCCTTCAATTGAAGTGCTGAAAACAAACATTCTGGACCACAAAACGAATGAGCGCATTGAAGGTATTATCGGTAATAACTTCTCGTCTTATGTTCGTGATTATGATTTCAGCGTATTACTATTAGATCATAATAAAGGCCAAGACAAATTCAGTATTCCAGCCGATTTTGGTGATTTACATGGCAAGCTGTTTAAATATTTCGTTAACTCTCAAGCGTACAAAGAGAACTTTAAGAAGCCACCGGTTATTTGTTTAAGTGTTTCAGATAATAAAACCTATTACCGTACTGAAAATCAGCACCCTGTATTAGGCTTTGAATACCAACCGAATGAGTCTTCTTTAACTGAACAATATTTCAAGAAGATGGGCTTACAGGTTCGTTATTTCATGCCGCCAAACAGTGTTGCTCCTCTGGCTTTCTATTTCTTTGGTGATCTGCTGAACGATTACTCTAACCTAGAGCTTATCAGCACCATCAGTACCATGGGTACTTTCCAGAAGATCTACCGCCCTGAGATCTACAACGCGAACGCTGTTGCGGGCAACTGCTACCAACCAAACTTGAAAAACTTGGATCACTCACTGACTCAAATCGTGTATGACCGAGAAGAGCGAAGCAAGCTAGCTGTTGAACAAGGTAAGTTCGCAGAAGAAAACTTCATTAAGCCATATCAGTCGGTACTAGAGAACTGGTCTGCCAACTACGCGCTGTAATCGCTCTACTTTACGCGCATTAGGAAACGTACGATCCACTTTGGGAATCTAAGGACAGGCAGAATTATTATGAAAACACTATTACCGACTTCAACAGCAGGCAGCTTGCCGAAACCGTCTTGGCTAGCACAACCAGAAACACTTTGGTCTCCGTGGAAACTGGAAGGCGACGAGTTAACGGATGGCAAGCAGGACGCACTACGAGTGTCTCTGCATGAGCAACAGCAAGCCGGAATTGATATCGTGAGTGATGGCGAACAAACACGTCAGCACTTTGTTACGACCTTCATTGAACACCTGAATGGCGTCGATTTTGAGAAGCGCGAGACCGTTAAAATCCGCGACCGCTACGATGCGAGTGTACCGACAGTTGTTGGCCCAGTTTCTCGTCAGAAATCGGTGTTTGTTGAAGATGCGAAATTCTTACGTCAGCAAACCGACCAACCGATCAAATGGGCTCTGCCGGGGCCTATGACCATGATTGATACACTTTACGACGCACATTACCAAAGCCGTGAAAAACTGGCGTGGGAATTTGCAAAGATCCTCAACGAAGAAGCGAAAGAACTTGAAGCTGCGGGTGTTGATATTATTCAATTTGATGAGCCCGCATTTAACGTGTTCTTTAATGAAGTGAACGATTGGGGTATCGCTTGTTTGGAAAGAGCCATTGAAGGACTGAAATGCGAAACGGCTGTACATATTTGCTATGGCTACGGCATCAAAGCAAACACAGATTGGAAAAAGACATTAGGCACTGAATGGCGCCAATATGAAGAAGTCTTCCCTAAACTGCAGCAATCCAATATCGACATCATCTCATTAGAGTGTCACAACTCTCATGTACCTCTTGAACTACTTGAACTGGTGCGAGGCAAGAAAGTGATGGTCGGTGCGATCGATGTGGCTACCGATTCCATTGAAACACCGGAAGAAGTGGCCAGCACTCTTAGAGAAACACTTAAATACGTTGATGCAGACAAGCTCTACCCTTGCACTAACTGCGGCATGGCTCCCCTGCCTCGCGAGATCGCCTCAGCTAAGTTGAATGCACTCAGCGCTGGCGCAGAGATCGTTCGTAAAGAGCTTTCAGCGTAACGGCTGATCTGAATAAAAAGCTCAATCTGAAGCCTAAGTATCGAATGATACTTAGGCTTCCGTACTCTTCTCAACTGCCATTCTCTATTTGTCTAAGAAGGTAGCCATCTTCTTCAGAGTAATTAGTGCCTTATCCAGCTCGTCTCTTTCAATGCCTTCAGCGCCACTTTCTGCCCATATTTCCTGTTTTTTATCTAATAGCGAATACGCTTCCTTGCCCTTTTCAGTCATATTAACCAACTTTGCTTTTTTGTGATTCGGGTTATCAAGCCAAGTTAGCAGGCCATCTTTCACCATGATGTCGGTAACACGCTGTGTCGCTTGTCTGCTTTGCCCCATAATACGAGCAATTTGAGAAACGGTGACCAGATCATCAGACTTTTCGATCGCCCCCATCACCTTCCATCTGGCACTGCTTAGCCCTAACTCTTCAGTTAATTTGTCACCCTCAGCATTCAATAAGCCACTGACCTTAAAGATCTCTAGTGCGATCTTTGTGAAAACTTCTCCATTCGTATCCATAACACCCACTTTGACAACATGCTGTCATTAAATTAGACTTAAACCAAATTGACAACATGTTACCAAATTAATGGAGAGAATGATATGAAACCAATAATCCACAGAACAGCGGCATTAACAGCAACACTGTGTGTCGCTACATTTTTTACTAGCACATTGCTTGTGGAGCTGTTTGGCACTTTGGAATCAGTGAAGCTAGTTAAGTCGATGATCGTTTTTCCAGGCTTGTTTATTCTTGTCCCAGCCATTGCTATTACTGGTGCGACTGGTGCAGCTATGGCAAAACAACGTAAAGAGAAAATAGTTGAGCGTAAAAGTAAACGCATGCCAATTATCGCGTTCAACGGGATCGTTATTTTGATTCCAGCCGCGTACTTTTTGAATCAGTGGGCAAGTTTAGGAGAGTTCGACTCTGTGTTTTATGGCGTTCAGATTTTAGAACTGATAGCAGGCGCAACCAACCTAACACTGATGTCTTTGAATATTATGGACGGCAGAAAGTTTCGTCCTAAGAAAGTAAAGCTAAGCTAAGCTCATCGTTTTTAAGCAAGCAGATGAGCTTTATAGTTGGCAGCTTACCAAGTTTTATCTAAATCTTGAGCGTATAAGGAGATCGCTCTTTGGTACTCTTTGATCGCTTCGCTATTAGTCGTAGAAACCAACAACTCAAGCAGCAGAGACGTTGCCTCTTTATGGCGACCCAAATTATACAAGCACATCGCGTAGAAAGGCTGAACTTCAAGGGAATCAGGATACTCAGCCATAGTCTGTTCGAAATAGCTTAAAGCCTCTGCATAAAGGCCTAGGCTTCGATAAGTGCTCGCCAAGCCGAACAACGCATCAAAACGCTCTACTGAAGAAAGCACGCCAGACAGAGACAATACATAGTGCTCAATCGCCTGTTGCTCTTTTCCTTGATTGTCGTAAGACCAAGCTATATGCAAGTGCGCTTTCGCAGCATACTTTTCATCATCGAGCAGTGTCGCCAACAAATCTCGTGACTCTTGATACTTGGCTTCTTTTCGCAACTCGATGGCTTGTTTGATAATGGTGTCCATAACTCTCCCTGACGCTTAAGCGCTGTGCTATGCGTTCATTTCCTCAAACATCTGTTTATAAGATTGAGTTTGTAGTGCTGATTGAGTCAGCCCAAACCGACTGGCTAATAACTCCAATTCATCTTTATAAACCGATAACTTAGACTCATCATCCGTCATGATAGCGAACTCTGCAAAATCACCGATACCCGTTAGTGAGTCGACAGTAATATGAAATTCGCCCACAAAGTAAATACTGCGAGTTTTTTGCGCTTTAAGAATCACGTCATATCCCAAGTTCTCTAGCATGCTCTTGGCATTCGCCGCATCGGTGATATTTGTCGCTTCGCATCGATCAGGCTCAGGGCCTTTTACAATCCATAACTTGATACCCGACGGCTCCATAGTGCGAATACACAAGCTTTTGTTCTGAGCTTGTAAGCTTCTATCAGGGCTATCGAAATACCAATCACGTTCCTGATTGTCTTGCAGCATCACTTCATGGGGAATTAGGTTCAAAGTTTTTAAGAACTCAGACTTAGAGCTAAGTCGATACTTCAGCTCAACCTCATATTTACCTTTGAAATGATCGTTAGTCATAGATTAGCTCGATGCAGAAAAGGCGATACTAGCACACGAACCGCATCCGAAATACAAACTGGCGCACAACACAAACTAAAGCCGTGGAACTATATTCGACACGCTAACACACGCTTTCATTCTTCTTGGCTCATTGCACCTTTCGTGTATGAAAGTTTGATGAATGAGCCAATTTCAAACGGAAGCAAGCTGCGCTGTAAAGTCACATCACAAGCAACTCCATTTAAACGTACGTGACTATTCGTGATTTCAAATGAGCTATCGCGAAGCTTCCACCACAACATTAGAATTTTTATTAGTGGAGGAACACAAATTATCAGCCCTATGGTTAGTAGCGATGAACGATCACCGTCTGATATCCAATAGACAAGACCTAGTGCAATAATAAACAGTAACTCTAAAAATAAGTATTTAATAAAATTTAATTAGATACGACTGTCCATGATTTCTCTCGGTAATACAGCATGATGAAGATGTGAACACCTTAGTTGTTCAACGAAAACTAACGTGATAGTAGATCACCAGTTACTTAGCACTATGCTCCTTTATGAAAGGAGTGATTCTTTCAAGTAATTGTTGTTGCTTATCTTGAGCTTCTGTCATGCCAATTTGCGCTCCAAGCTTTGCTAACTCTGGCGATTTTTGTATCAGCTTTTTCCCAATTGGCGTGTCGTAAAACTCTATTATTTGGTTCATTTCCGTAACGGTAAATTGATTAGAATAGAGCTTTGCAATTTCGACACGCATTTTTACTCTATCAATATCATTTTCAAACCAATCTTTATAAAGATCTTTTAGTTGGTCAGTTTCTTGAGAATTAAGCTCAAGCTTACCCGCTATCTGATTAACGATTGGCAACATTGCGTCGAAACCACCTAACATTTGTTTATCAACGTCCATCGCCGTCAACAATTTTTGTGCAGTTTCAAACTCAACGGAAGTATTAGCTTGTGCAAATGTACAAATGAAAACTGACAGGACTAGACTAAACCCTTTAAACATGCTGATTCCTTTTATTTGATAGAATGCTATGGCGTATAACGGTTATTAAGCAGACGGCGTCTGATTTCTCACCCTAAGCTTTCTGCTCCGCTCTTAAGTCACTAATCTTACCTGACTTACTTTATAAATAACAATAGGTTATATAACTTTCATCTTAATTCACTGGAGGTATACAACATTACGCAAACTTTCGCAGGTTTATTAACAAACAACTCAGTTTCGTTTTGATTGATACATGCTAAAAATCCTGAAAACTGATAGAAATAACAATATTAAAAATCCAAAAATATCATTACTGATATATTTTTAATTAAATAAAATCAGTACATAAAATTCAAACAGCAATGAATTTAATAACGAATATACTCTCATGCGTTTACGATAAACAATAATATTTAATCTCTCAAAAACTTGTCATAACACATGATATTAGAGTGCTGCATATGTATCTTGTTCGGCTAACCCATCAACGTAGACCAACTTTAATTGAGAACGGTAAAAGGCAGAGTTCCCTAACGTAATAACCTTCTGCAAATGCGTATCGAAAGTGCCAAATGTTGGATGTCATGAAAATTGTCCTTTATTCGTCAACGCCAAGATTGTCACCCAGCTTTTCTATAAACCAAGTTCCTTTACACGGGCCATTGGTTAAGTGCCAACGACCATCAAATCGCTTGCCGCTACCAGTTGCTGAAAAGCGATAGTCCCACTGGCGATGTTTCGCATACAAACGTAAGCCGCCGCTTTCTGTCACCCAACCTTCTAATGGTGTTCCGTTGTAGGTAAGCCTTAGCGTGGCTTTACCCTTTCGAATGATTCCGGTGATGGTTGTCCGTTCACACATATTATTGCCAGTGGTGTTAATACGACGACCTAGCCACTCACCGTCAAAATCAGTAGATGGCACAAATTGGGGACTATTAGGAAGTTTAGGGAACGACTCGGAATTACTGGACCCGAACCATTGAAGTTCACGTCCAACGAGGAAGAACACAACAAAGCCGATTGATATCGCTATCACAAATCCCTTTTTCATGAGCCTCTTCCCTAATCAGCTGGCCTTAAGAAAAGAACCCTAACATAATGAAAAATAATAACTTACTATCAATTTAATTAATTTTGATATATTCCACAAATTGCATTCAAATGTTGAATATAGAGAAAGCGGCATCGTACGAAGTTCTGCTGCATGCTCAGGGATTCGTTCGTAAAAAAAAACACAAGGCATCCGCTGGCGTTACCTGGAGGCAGGCACGGCACTAGTGGGATGTATAAAGATATGCATTAACTTAGTTCTCGTTGGCATTGGCGTTGGGCGTTGGCGATGCGTATGAGTTTTATACTTAAGCATGCAATCAGTGTGTTAATAGCTGAGTACTAAAACCTGAACGACTAAAAAAGATAGGTAATATATGCACCGATAGATTGCATCTTTCACAGAAAAAATCCTTCAGAAAGCGTCCTTCGGTGCATATAATTTCAAGCGACTGACATCAATGACTAGCGTAAGTCGCTAACATAAGAGACTAGCGTAAGCGTCTCAACACAACCTGCTGGTCGAGTTCATTCTGATAGTCCGTGTAATCAAGCCCTTGATCAAATATGTACTCAGTGACAAGAGTACGAATGCACTCAACTAATGTGCTTGCTTGCCAAGGCTTTTCAAAGTAACGGTCGATACCTGCTGCATTAATCGCATTGATGGTATCAGTATGAGTGGCCTGCCCCGTAAGAAGAATTTTCTTTGTATTCGGAAAGCGGCTGTCATGGAACACGTCAGTGAGTAACTCCACCCCCGTTTTCCCTGGCATCACATGATCAGACACGATGACGGTAATGTGTTCGCCTTCTGCGTCAAGTTCATCAATGAGATCAAGCACTTCTTGCGCTGATTCACAATCTTCAATATTCAGCCAACTCGCCAGCGGCTCTAAATCTTGTACCACTGCGCTCAGTACTTCCCTCTGGTCATCGACACAGATTAAATTAAGCTTCTCCATGTTCACCCTCTACTGGTAACTTGATCCTAAATACAGTTTTAGAAGCATCACTTTTCACAATGATACTTCCGCCATAACCCGCCACAATCCGCTTAACGATTGATAAACCCAAGCCCAATCCAAACGACAAACCACCTTTTTTAGTGGTGAAGTTGGGCTGAAATACCTTTCTACGAGTCACCTCGTCTATCTCAGGGCCGTTATTCGCGATCGTAACTAATATTCTTTTCTTACTTAATCTGGTTTGAATTTCTATTGCGGCATCGTCTGAATTCGACATTGCATCACAAGCATTCTTTACAATGTTGACCCAAATCTGAACGAGCTCTGTTTTCGAGCCTTTAAAAGGCGGCAAATCTGCGGGGCTCAATCGCACAGATACTCTACGTAACTCACTTTGTAACAACGATAAGGCATGGTTAATGGAGTCATTAATATCAACCGCTTCTTCGGTGTCAATATCAACTCTGCCAAGTTGTTTAACCGATTTTACAATGCCTACGGTGTGTCTAGATGCCAAACGTAAATCATGTAAATCACAGCCCATCTGCCAAAAACGAATCGCTTCTTCTGGGTTTTTCAGCCAATGTTTTGAAATAACGTCTGTTGCAGATAGAACGTCAATTGGAATCGCCTTTGCAAGAGAGCGAGCAATGTTTTTGTCTAAACCATATTTTCTTTCAAATTGTCGCCCACGTGTTCGTGCTTCTGACGACGACGTTTTCTGACCATGCATTAACCCAAAATCGAAAAATTGACTGGCTTCTGGATGCACTTCTTCAAGTAGATCCATGATGACCGTTTCAAGTCGGCCAGATTTACTATTTACGACGCCAATAGCGTTGTTAAGTTCATGGGCAATCCCTGCAGCTAATTGACCTAAGGTCGTCATTTGCTCAGCAGTATGTAACTTCTCTAGCGCTTTTTGCTTCGCTATCGCTTCTTGTGTTGCACGGCGTTGACGACGCGACAACTCATTGACAATCACAGGTGTGAACTGTGCGGTAAGAGGACCAAACTTACGTTCATCTTCTGCAGGCGTGTCTTTATCGATCCACGCTAACTCAACATCGGTTTTAGCAACAACCGTTGAAGATGCTGTCCAATTACCTGAAAAGAAGCTATGAACGCCTATAAAAGCCCCACTACCCGCGCTAAATACTCGCACTTGAGGTGTATTCTCTTCGGAATAAAACCCTTCCAGTTCCCCACTCAACACATAATATAAACGAGTGTTTAACGCTGATTGTTCAATAATGGTGTTACCGGCACAGCACGTCACCCGACGTTCTGCGTGATTAAAATAGCGATCGATAAGTGCTTCTAGCTTTTGTTGATACACGTATCGTTACCCTATGTGACCAATTGAATGTAGCAGCCACACCATAACAAAGCTCAATAGCACACCAACTACACCCAAGATAATACCGATTCTGGCCATTTGATTACTTTGCACATGACCAGTGGCATGAGCCAACGCATTCGGTGGCGTACTGATTGGCAGCGACATACCTAATGAAGCGGCAAAAGTCACAACCAGAATTAACGTTAACTCGCCGCCTAGTGGCGTGAGTGAAGCCATAGACGAACCTAATGCAGCCATAATTGGCATTAACAAGTTAGCCGTTGCGGTATGAGACATAAAGTTTGCCATTACCAAGCACAAGAACGCCGCTCCGAACAACACCACATAGGGTGAGTAGCTATCAAACGGAATACTGTGTACCACCAGCTTTGCTAAGCCCGTTTTATCGAGAGCCAAACCAAGTGCAATACCACCTGATACAAGCCACAGTACGTCCCAAGAAATCTTTTTCAGGTCTTCTTTATTGATGATCCCTGTGAGTGAGAACACAGCGACAGGAATAAGAGCGACGGTATAAGAGTTCATGCCATGGCTTGAGCCCATTAACCAAAGAATAATGGTTAGCGCAAAAGTGACGTATACCGCAATGGCTTTGGGCGTTTTAAGGAATTTACCTTTGATGCTTAGCTCGATTTTCTTTTGGTCAGCTTTGTACATAAAGCCTATTAAAAACCACGCTAACGCCATCATAATAACGACAAACGGCACACCAAATGCCATCCATTCACCGAACGTAATGAGGTTATCGCCAACTAAATATTTAAGTGCGATAGCGTTCGGCGGGGTACCGATCGGGGTACCAATGCCACCGATGTTAGCGGCAACAGGGATACAAAGCGCAAACGCTACACGACCGGGGTCTTTCGGACCAAACACAGCCAGTACCGGCGTTAAAATAGATAGCATCATTGCCGTTGTTGCCGTGTTAGACATAAACATCGAAAAGATACCAGTGATCAACATTAAGCCGAGCATCACAAACTTTGGATCTTGTCCAAATGGCTTCAACAACACGCGAGCTAAGTTGACGTCTAAGCGATACTTAGTGGCGGCCATCGCTAAGAAGAAACCACCTAAAAACAGCATGATGATTGGGCTAGCGAATGTCGCCATGATATCGCTGTATTTTAACAACTCACCAAAATGTTCCTCCCCATGCTCAAACCTTAAAAAGATCAGCCCTTTATCCGACAACATCAATAATTGCAGAACGATAATAACAACAGACGTCGCGTAGATCGGGATAGGCTCGAACACCCAGCACAATGCCGCTAATAAAAAGATCGCGATAACGCGTTGTTGAATAATCGTGAGGCCTTCAAATGGAAACGCTGATAGCGGCATTACGAGGATAATGAAAGGAATTAAAATAGGGATAATGTATTTAATATAGGGGCGCATAGCACACAAACTCTTCCTGAGATAACAACTACTTAGAAATTAGATTCACAGTTCTAATTTAGATCCGACAACGAATTATCGACCTCTTATCACTATCTCACTATCGGCTAGATCAATGATTACGTGATCACGATATCCCCTTTTTCGATTCTGTGCGCTACCTCTACGTTTGTGTGTGATTTACTGTTGCAATTAAATTCAGGAGAGTGGTTTCTACGTTTCTAGTAATAATCCGTTCCAGTTACTCTAGGTACTGTCAGAACAGATCAGTCACTTAAAGTCATGCCCATAAATTAAAGCCATGCCCATAAATTGAGGATCACTTCTGATAAAAGCGCGGAACAACCTTTTAAAGGATGAAGTAATGGATGCTGGCACTGCTATAAAGTGCCTTTTCCAGTAATTGGGCGCTTGTCATGTTTCCTCCGTGAAACTAATGCTGGATAAGGTGGTGGTTATGTGACTAGCATCTTTGAGAGGCATATCGAACGGTCTACACCGACATATTTGCCATACGCACTGGATTCTGAGTAAGCGTGGCGACAATAAAAGCTCACCGCTTTTGAGTTAACTCTACGTGTCGATAAAATAGCTTTTCGATACCCTTTTTCAATCGCAAAACATTCGAGCTGTTTCAATAAATATGAGCCAGCACCACCTTTGTTAGAGTACATTCGCTTAAGTTCACAAACTTCACTTTCGTGATATCTAAACACCCCACATGCCACAGCGCTATCATTCAGATACACCACGATACATCCATCTTTTGATGGGTCAAAAGCGTCAGATAAAAAAGAGCTTTCGCCTGTGTCATTAGTAGTCTGACGAAGTGACAAATTCAGCTCAGCGATTAATGACTGAAAATCTCTATGATTTGGTTCTACTTTCTTATATTCGAATTCCATACCTGCCACGCACACCGAATCAATCTTAAATTTTTGTTAGTCCTCAAATCCCAACTCTTTGCGCATCGTCTTGATTATCAAGTTTCTAGTTTCAACTAAAGAAGCTCCCAGCTCATTCATCTGAATTTTACTCGGAGTTTCGAAGTTGAATTGACCAGTAATAAAGGATTCCGGAGTAAGAGATAGCTGAATTTCCTCTATCATCTGAGGTTGTAAGCTCATCATAGCTTGGTATGTCCCCTCAAAGTCATCTAACAGTAAAGCTAACTGATTACTACATACAATTCTAAGACTAACAAGCTCATTCGTAGCTTTCATAAACCCGTCATTAATGTCTTTGGTGAAAGCATTTAGTGTTTGCTGATATTCGACTAGAGCTTCTGGGGAAGAATGGGCTTCATAGAGCTGACGTGAAGCGTTAGGCAGCGTCTCAGTCAAATATTTATCGTAGTCCTGTCCCGCTAACCTCGCGGCTTCTTCCATTTTCTTAAAGTACCCCTGATACTCTTCTTTTCTCGTATCAAATAGCTTTTCTTCTCGTTCTCGTTTCACTTTATATTTATGTAGGAGAAACGGGAAAAGACCTGACGACAACAAAACCATGAATGCTGGAACAACGTATTTTGGTTCGATCCACATAGATGCAGTTGAACATACTTCCTCTATAGCCATTTTTTACTCCTGAGTACCAACATCCCGGAAAAGTGTGAGTGAATGTGTACCATCGGGATGAAAATACAGTCCAAAATTAATGATTGACGCTATAATCGTTATTTATGATCAGGGAGGCTAATCAGCTAAAACAGCCTCTATCTTAGCTACTATTTCATCTGGACCGATTATTTTTAGTGATAGTTCTTCGATATTATTCCCAATAATATCGATTTTTATTTGTAGTGCTTCATCTTTTGAAATAGCAGACTCAACTGTTTCTTTAATTCCTTCAACTGCTGCTTCTAACATTGCTTTTTCTAGTTCATTTTGAATATTGGCTTCCGTCATCGGTTTGCCATTTATAGTCATTTCAACTTGGAACATCTTTGTATCCTTTTAAGTAAGTTGATACTTCTAATAATATTAATAAAGCTCATAGCGCCAAATTAAGTTGTGAACAACGCAGAAACCTTACCTAAACTATTTTGTGTTTTAAACACTAAACTTGCTTAAGGTAAAGGCTTCAGCGTTTCGAATCACTCTTAAATACTTTATTTAATCACTTCTTAGTACTCAACTTTTTTGAGTCTTCTCTCGGCAGTATCTTTGTAGAAGTTATCCTGACCATTAGACTTCTCAATGATAGCATTTAACCATAGGCGAGTATTATCCCATTGCTTTGCGCTCCAATAAGCTTGAGCAATTTGATATCTAAAGGCTTGCAAAGTAGGTGCATTTGGAAACTCATTTTCTAGTGAAGTAAAAGTTTCTAACACTTGTGGCATATAAGTATCAAAGTCTCGTTTTACTCCGTAAGATGAGCCATATTTCCCTCGCTCTTCCCAACCAAGTAGAGTTCTTAATTTTTCTTCATGCGCAATTCTAGCAGCCTTTGAATTTGGAAACTCAACAATAACTTTATCGTACCACTTATTAGCAGCCTCTACTTTTGGAATCCAGCTAGAGTCAATAACAAATGTATTAGCTCGGTCATCAGCCCAGAAGTCTGCATGCTTAAGATATGAGGCTGCAATTGCATTATCCACACTCTCCTTAGCATTCTCCCCAACAATTTGAGATAGCTCTTCAAGGCGGCCTTTTACAAGTTTAGCTTCGGGCGAACTCGGATAAATTTCTACTAATTTTCTCCAAGAACTTAAAGCTGGTGATACTTGATTATTTTCGAAAGAGATGTTGCCAAGTTCATAGTATGCTTTAGCTTTCACTTTACTGTTTGATTTACTGAAGATCACATCAATTAATTCTTCTTTAGCTTGTGCATGCAAGCCATGTTCGGAGAGCAGGTTCGCCTTATCTATAGATGCAGCGAAAACACTAGAGCAAGACAACGCGATAGTTAAAGCTAGTACAGCTTTTTTCATAGTTAAACACCTTTAAAAATAAACTTTACAGAACACAACACCAAGAGGTTTTCTAGCTGTAAATTAGAGCTATTAGGTGAATAATCCAATATCTAAATACATAGATTTTCAAGCTAGTCTCTTATGCTGTCTATCTTAAGTGACTTACTTCATCCACAACAATGGCTTATGTTTACTAATTTGTGATTGAACAAGAAAATGTAGATTTTTTCCTGTCTAACGAGACTAAGTGTTAAAAAAAGTGAGATCTGTGCTTAGTGGTATTGTTAAAACAAGTTTACTATTGATAATAAAGACAATATTTCCATTTCCAAAACCTGATTACTTACTCATTTGTAAATAAGATAAAAACCGAAAAATATCGAAGTTAGCTTAGACAAAGGTATTCTATCGATTCAAACAAAGCGGATTTTAATAACTCCCGACCCTTCATACGTTTACGATAAATAATAAAATTAAATTTTATAAAAACAATTTGTTCAATAAGTGCTTTTGTAAACTTTGAATTACATACTCTAAAATTTAATCTCTAATAAAAACTTGTCATAAGCCGAAATGCTCTTCCAATCTTGATTCGTAACACATGGCATTAGTGTGTTGCATATAGACTTCCTATAAAGCCGTTGGGAAGAAGGAGTTTATATTAAAATCAGGAACGAAAAATGAACCAACAACGTCAACTAAGCTGGAAAATAGCAGCCATTCTAGGTACATCTTTTGGCTTTAATGCACACGCTGCAGAAATGGTCAGAGTCGATAACGATGCATTACTACAACAAAGCCTCGTCGCTCAGTCGAAGAGTGTTGCTCCACTTGAATTAGGTTTTTCTGAAGTGAAACGGGTGGTATTGCCCAATGGGAAAACGAAAGTCCGCTACCAACAAACTCACTTAGGTTTACCCGTCTTTGATACCTCCGTTGTCGCCACCCTTTCCAAGAACCAACCCACTCAGGTGTTCGGTTCCATGGCACAAGGGATCAGTGGAGACTTATCCAGTATCGCGCCAAAGCTGAATCAGGAACAAGCGATTGAAGCTGCGATATCCTCTCACCGCACGTTTACTGTCGGCAAAAAGTCGATTGAAAATAAAAACGCGAAACTGATGGTGAGATTGGATGAGAACCAAGTCGCCCAAGTGGTGTATCTGGTCGATTTCTTTATCGCATCCTCTATGCCAGAGCGCCCTTTCTACTTTATTGATGCCACGACTGGCGATGTACTCCAAAAATGGAATGGATTAAACCACGCTAAATCGTCTGGTACAGGCCCCGGTGGTAACCTCAAAACCACTCGATATGAATATGGCAGTGACTTCCCTAGCTTTCCCATCGACAAAACAGGCACAACTTGTAAGTTAGAAAATGAATCAGTTAAGACCGTCGATTTGAGGAACGGAACGTCTGGCAGCGCAGCCTACAGCTACAACTGTGCCGACGGAACCAACTACACCGATCATAAATACATTAACGGGGCTTACTCGCCTCTTAACGATGCGCACTACTTCGGTAATGTCGTGTTTGATATGTACAAAGAGTGGATGAACACCTCGCCGTTAACCTTCCAGCTGACGATGCGAGTTCATTACAGCACGGATTATGAAAATGCTTTCTGGAATGGTACATCCATGACTTTTGGAGATGGCAAAAATACCTTTTATCCATTGGTCGATATCAACGTGAGTGCTCACGAAGTCAGCCACGGGTTCACAGAGCAAAACTCCGGCCTTGTGTACCGAAATATGTCGGGCGGTATGAATGAAGCCTTCTCAGACATTGCGGGCGAAGCGGCTGAATATTACTTGCGTGGCAATGTAGATTGGATTGTTGGTAGCGACATATTCAAATCGGAAGGTGGCTTGCGTTACTTTGATCAACCTTCAAAAGATGGCCGCTCGATTGATCATGCCTCTGAATACTACGACGGTTTGAACGTTCACTTGTCTAGCGGTGTTTATAACCGCGCCTTTTACCTTTTAGCGAACAAATCGGGTTGGAATGTACGTAAGGGCTTTGAAATATTCACAGTCGCAAACCAACTGTATTGGACGGCAAACAGTACCTTTGATGCCGGTGCTTGTGGCGTAGCGAAAGCCGCAGCCGACATGGGCTATGTGGTTGCCGATGTCGAAGATGCCTTTAACACCGTAGGCGTGAATGCTAGCTGTGGTGTCACGCCGCCAACTGGCAATGTATTAACGAAAGGCACACCGATTGCGAACCTAAGCGGGAATCAATCCTCAGAGAGCTTCTACACCTTCACTGTGGATTCTGCATCCAGCGTGACGGTTTCAATGTCTGGCGGTTCAGGCGATGCCGATCTTTACGTGAAATCGGGAAGCAAGCCAACGACATCGAGTTACGATTGTCGCCCTTATCGCGCTGGCAACAACGAGCAGTGCAGTGTGAGCGCACAACCGGGCATAACCTATCATGTATTACTGCGCGGATACTCAAACTACTCTGGCGTAACATTGCGTTTAGATTGAGTTAGAACAAAAAGTGAATCGCGTTAGTTAAATGGAGATCAACAAGGCAAAACTGTTTTGCTTATTAGGTCTTGAAATAAAAAACCTCCGGTTACCTAGGCGTGACCGGAGGTTTATTGGATAAGTTGTCATTGATACTGCAAGTAAGATAAAGCGAGTAAGATACAACTAATAATCGAGCAGTGATTAGAACTCTTCAGTATCAATTTCACGTTGAGTTGCCGCGTTATAACGTCCACCGGAGATCTTATTTTGGGGAATCATACCGTCTATCACGCGCAGCAATTCATCAGAAACCGATAACTGCTGTGCATTCCAGTTGTCCTCTAAGTGTTGAAGGCTTGTAGTACCCGGCAATGCGATAGAGTTCGGTGCTTTTTTCAAAGTCCAAGCCAATGCCAGTTGTGCCAGAGTCGGAGTTGAACCGCGATTGTCATTAATCGAAAAACCATTCTCTTCTGCAAACAACGGCAACACAGACTCAAACTGTCGTACTAAAGACAAATTAGACTCGAAGTGTTCATCAGAGAAACGTGGCATGGCTAAGCGAATATCTCCAGCTACAAACTGGTTATCTTTCACTTCACCTGTCAACATACCGCGGCCAACAGGACTGAATGACACAAAAGTTGCATCTATCTTTTGGCATTGCTCGATAACCGCGATTTCTGGATTACGTGACCAGAGCGAATACTCCGATTGCACGGCTGCTATCTTATGAACCGCATTAGCTTTGGCGATGGTCTCGGCAGAAACTTCTGACAAACCTATGTGTTTGATCTTACCCTCTTCGACCAAACGAGAAAGTTCACCAATGCTCTCTTCAATCGGCACGCTTTTATCCCAACGATGCAGGTAGTACAAATCAATGACGTCAGTATTCAAACGTTGTAGTGAATCTTCACACGTTTTACGAATCGTTTCTGGCCGCCCATCAATCGCTCGCTTGCCATCAAGCCCTTTGAACATTCCACATTTACTGGCGAGGAAAAACTCATGACGACGATGACCAACCGCCTCAGCTAACAGTGATTCATTCGCACCAAAGCCATACAACGCAGCCGTGTCGAGCATGTTATAGCCCAAATCCAACGCTTGATTGAGTAACTTAATGCCATCCGATTTCTGTGGTGGAGTGCCATAAGCATGCGACAAGTTCATACAACCTAAAGCCACTGGCGCTAATGTCTGCCCACCAATACTAGCCATCATCGTTTATCCTTTTACTGCTAAAAATACCAACTGTTCACTAACACGACTTTAAAGAACGGTTCTTCTTTAAGTCACTACTGAGCGTTAACTTACTACTCAGTTTTAATTACTCAGCTTCAAGTAACTGTTCAAGCTTGTCTAGTGTTTCCATTGCAGGAAGGCAGCTCGCCACACTTGAATTTGGCTCACGACCCGTTTTGATTGCATCGAAGAATTCACGGTCGATAAGTTCAATACCATTATTAGAAACCGCCACACCCTCTAATGAGATAGGGTTTTCTTTGCCGTCATAAAGGTCATCATAACGCGCTAGGTAAGTGCCCTCTTCACAGATGTAACGGAAGAACGTACCAAACGGGCCATCATTGTTGAATGACAGTGAAAGCGTACAAATTGCACCTGATGGCACTTTCATACCAATGCTCATGTCCATCGCGATACCCAAGTCTGGGTGAATTGGACCTTGAAGTGCTTGAAGTTTTGTTGCCTGTTCACCGGTTTGGTATTGGAAAAGATCAACAGTGTGACAAGCATGGTGCCAAAGCAGGTGATCGGTCCAACAACGAGCTTCACCTTTAGCGTTGGTGTTTGTGCGGCGGAAGAAATATGTTTGTACGTCCATCTGCTGAATATGAAGTTCACCTGCAGCAATCTTGTTCTGAATCCATTGGTGGCTTGGGTTGAAACGACGAGTGTGGCCAGCCATTGCGATTTTGCCAGATTTCTTTTGAGCTTCTACCACACGGTAGCTATCTTCGATGTTGTCCGCCATTGGGATTTCAACCAAAACATGTTTGCCTGCTTCCATACATTCAATCGCTTGTGCTGCGTGCATTTGTGTTGGCGTAGCAAGAATTACTGCTTCCACTTCATCAAGTGCAAGTGCGTCAGATAGGTTGGTAAAGCCCTTTGAATCATGACCATACTCTGTGATCAGTTGATCAAGCTTATCTTGCTCTGGAGAAACCATCGCAGTTACGCGAATGCCTTCAATTTCACGGATAGCATCCAAGTGTTTACGTCCAAAGGCACCTGTCGCGCCCACAACACATACGTTCATATTCATTCCTTTAATTTAGTACCCGCCCTGTTTGGCCGGTGTTGCTTAATGCTTTTTACTTAATGTTTGATTACTTAATGAATTACTTAGTTGCTTAGTTGCTTAATAATCGATGGCTTCTACGTTTAACCCAGTTCCGCATTCAGCTACTCACAACATTCGCTTGCTGAGATTTTCGATTTTTTGGTTATGCCGTTATTCATTCAATGCGCGAGTTCCAGTATTGGCCAATTGCCCTAATACCAAATCACTCAATGTAGATAGGTCTTGCCCTTGATACTCGACTGGCATCTTACCGAGTGCGCTATGCCACTCCATCGCACCATTCACCATCGAGCCATTCAAATTTAGTTCGCTTAAGGTATTAGATACCTCTTTAAGCTCGTTAGAACGTCGCTCCCCATGAGATAACATACGTTCCAAGTGATATTGGCCGAGATCGTTCAATGGCAGAGCTGGATACGTTGTACTGAGTGATTCGAACACATGATTTTCAACCCCCGCTTTACGCGCTGCCAACAAACATTCCGTAGTGAGAGCTTCAAGTCCTTTTACCATCACAGAACGGATCATTTTGATGCTTGATGCCTCACCCACTTGGTCAGACACCACTTCAACTTTGAAGCCAAGTGTGGTCAATATTGGTTCAATCTCTAATGCTTTTTTTCCAGAGATCAACAATGGGATCGCAGATGTTTTCTCCAACACCGGGGCCATAATTGCAACATCAAGGTAGCTTGCACCACATGCTTCAATAAGCTCAGCATTCCTTTGTTTTACTTGGGGTGAACATGAATTACAGTCCAAGAATATCTGTTTGGACGTGAATGTTTTCGCTACGTTTTTCGCCACAGCTTCAGCTTGATCGGCCGTCACCAATGAAAAGACTAACTCAGCACCATTTATCGCCTCGTGAGCTTCAAATGCACCTTGAACGCCATGCTTAATGTATTCAAGGAGAATGCTTTCGCGGTGCTGCACATGGTTACTTTTGATATCGAATCCACTGATCACTTGCGGTGCTTTATCACCCCAGCTCACCAAAAATGCTTGTGCAGCTTCACCAAAACCAATGAACGCAGCTCTTGTTATCGTCGCCATAATTCTCTTTTTACCTGCCAACTTATCTGCGTTTTTCATGACAGTTACCTTAGCATTGGCACCTACAGAGCGATAATCAAATAAATATAAGGGGTATTCAATTTTGGAAAAATGCCTTCACTTTTAGATCGCACTTGAGTGTCATAATTTAAGTTGAAAATAGAAAGCCAAACAGAAAACACAACAAGCCGAACTGAACTCAACTGAGAATAACTAAAGCTGTACACCTTTCTCACGTAACAACGTCAGAAAATGGTTTTGAACCGAGGTAGCAAACCAGTTTTTCCGCATGGTTAAACCGATTGGGCGCGACTGCTTTTTGCAATCAAATGGCAGAATGGTGAAGTGCCCCTCTTCAAGTTCGCGAGTGATCTGGTGCTGAGAGAGAATCGTTAATCGATCGCTGCCTAAAAGCAGTTCTCTTACCAACATCTGCGAGCTCGCCTCAACAATTCGAGTAGGTACATCGCGTTCCTGAGACGTAAAAATGTCTTCAAACATTCTGCGTCCAGGTGTGTTTACATTAGATACAACCCAACTCGAACCTTGTAAATCATCAAGTGTTATTTGCTCTTTCAAGCTCAATGGATGATCGTTTCTAGATAGGATTTTGTTATGTGATTGAAACAGAGTTTCTTGGCGAATATCGGTACTCGGTGATGGGAAACGCAGCGCACCAATGAGGATATCTAGGTCACCGTGGCGTAAGTGATTGAGCAAGTCTTGATACGGTCCGTCGATCACATGAATTTGGCAATCAGGGAACTTACGAGAGAACTCATTGATGGTGTTTGGTAGTAAACATGTACGAGCAAGAGGCAAACAGCCAACCGTAATCACACTGTTATGGCGGTTGCTCAATAAGCCAACCTCTTCGATGCCTTGCTTGATTTCTACGAAGGCTAATTTACTCGACATCACCAGAGCGCTACCAGCTTTACTAATCGTAATACCCGTGCTGTTTTTTTCGAATAAAGTGATACCAAGGATCTCTTCAAGATCTTTAGATGCACGATAAACTGACGACTGCGACACTTCCAAAATTCGACT
Source organism: Vibrio sp. T20 (assembly GCF_007858795.1). Classification (NCBI taxonomy): domain Bacteria; kingdom Pseudomonadati; phylum Pseudomonadota; class Gammaproteobacteria; order Vibrionales; family Vibrionaceae; genus Vibrio; species Vibrio sp. T20. Next base: position 162,682 of record NZ_VFEB01000045.1, on the reverse strand, counting down.
GGCTTCAGTAAAGCTTTGACCGTTAGAAACCGCGATCAATGCTTTCAATTGAGTGGTCGTTATATTGAACAAATAGCGCTGAACACTGCTTTTTCGCTGGCCTTTCGCGACTTTTAGCGAATCAGCAATGCCTTTACTGATGTACTCTAACGCACGTTCAATTCGAAATGAAAACGCTTCTCCTTGTTCGGTCGGTTTCATGCCATCGGTGGTGCGTTCGAACAGCTCACTATGAATGTTTTTTTCCAGTTTCGCTATCGCTTGTGTGATGGCTGGCTGAGACAAAAACACCACTTCCGAAGCCTTGCTAATGCTTCCAGTATTCACCACTTCTGATATCGCTCTTAGGTGTCTCAAGTTTGGAATATTTAACATGTTATCGCCTCAAAAGTGCTGTCAAACTGCCATTTACATTCAAATTACAAATACAAACGACACCTTCAAAAACGGTGCTAAATACCTCATTTAAACCCCGTCAACTATCGAACACATTCAGCACATTTTTTGAATACTCTTCCAGCAGAAAAGCTGAAATCTGTGAGTTGATGTAGATAAAATGTAACTTCACCAAGGTAAAGATGTGACTTCATTCTCCAAAAAAGAAATACACAAAAATTCATTTTCAATCCCCTTTTTCAATACATAACTCACAGCTATATATCAGTAACCTACTGTTTTATAGTGCAATACAAATGGAATATCAAACTGTAACCCCAGCACGAATAGTTAATGTTATCTCAAAATTGAATAACACTTTCACTATATGAATTATCGGTTGTTAATTTTAGGTGATAACTTTATCGACGTAGAAACAGGAGGTTCACAAATGAAAACAATAACTAAACTTACACTCGCTCTATCGCTTGCATATGCAGGTTCTGCTGCTGCTCTGGACATCACTATTGGGCATGTAGATTCACAAGATTGGACGATCTCTAAGAAAGGCGCTGCAACACAGGTTTTCAAGAACCTTGTAGAGGCTGAATCTGGTGGTCGAATTAATGTAAATATCTACCCTTCAGGTCAACTTGGTGGCGAGACAGAGCTACTTCAGTCGACTCAAGAAGGCATGCTAACCATGACTATGGTTTCTGGTGCTTACTCTAAGCTTTGTAAGGAAGCGAACGTACTAGAAATCCCTTACCTGTTCCCTTCAGCGCCTGTTGCTTGGGAAGTGCTAGATGGTGAATTTGGTCAAAAGTTGAATGACCAATGTTTGAAAACAACGGGTCTACGTAACCTCGCTTATGGCGAAACAGGTTTCCGCCATTTCACAAACTCAAAACGTGAGATTACTACGCCGCAAGACTTAAACGGTCTTAAAATCCGCGTAATGACAACACCACTTTACGTTGAAATGATGAAGTCATTGGATGCAGAGCCTACACCTATTGCATTCCCTGAAGTTCCTGCCGCTCTGACCACTGGCGTTATCGACGGACAGGAAAACCCTGTCAGCGTAATCAACGCGAACAAATTCTATGAACTTCAGAAATACATCACTCTAGACGGTCACGTTTATGGTACTGATTTCTTATTAATGAATGACGATTTCTACACATCTTTGAATGCCGAAGACCGAGCCATCATTGATCGTGCTGCAAAAGTTGCAGGCACAGTAGGTCGAGCTATTCAGCAAGTGAATTCAGCAGAAGGCTTAGAAGTACTTGCTCAAAAAGGCATGAAGATTACTTCGCTAACGCCAGAGCAACAGAAACAATTCCGCGATAAGACACAGCCCGCTGTGATCAAATGGTTATCAGGCACTATCGATTCAAAATGGATTGATGATGCACTAGACGCAGTAGAAACCGCGACTAACTAATTCATAACCGAATAATCAATACAAAAACCCTACAGCAGTACTTATAAGAAATGAGTCGTTATACCTCTGATGTATAACGACTCTTCCCAAGGAGACAGGGAACATGATTGAGCAATATAAAAAGCTACTTGCGATTCTCGCCGGGGCTTCACTCTTCAATTTGTTTGCAGTGATGTTGATCACCACAATCAGCCGTTACTTTTTTAATACCTCTATCCTATGGGGCGAGGAGCTAAGCAAATACTCAATGATTTATGGCGTTATGTTCGCTACATCATTGTGTTATTTAGAAGGCTTACACATCAAATTTTCTGTTCTTGATTCAGTGAAATCAAAAGCATTTCAAAAAACGCTGGAAGTCATTGTCGACCTATCTGTTTTGTTATGTTCGGTGATCTGGGCTTACTCAGCGTACCTATTTGTGATCAAACGCGGAGGCATTGAGTCAGCTGGTATTGGAGTCTCTATGTACTACTTCCAATCAGCATTGATTGTTGGCGGCGCTTGCCTATTTATAGCCGCTACACTGCGTTTAATTCAGCACGTGAAATCAGCGCGTGTATCCACAAGAACTCAAGCTATCCAAAGCGACGTATAAGGAATCGTTATGCCTTCAATTGCCTTAATGGGATCCATGCTAATTTTTGGTATTCCTCTCGTATTCAGCATCATCTTGGCGATGTCGTTCTACGTCTCTAGTACTCCCATCTCTATCAGCCTAATAGCCCAACGTATTTTTAGTGGTTTGGATTCTTACTCTATCCTTGCGGTTCCTCTGTTTGTTCTTGCGGGTGAACTAATGAACAAGAGTGGTATCACTAGCCGTATCATTGATTTCGCTAACGCATTAGTGGGTCACTTTCGTGGTGGCTTAGCTCAAGTGAATATCTGGTCTTCAGTGATGTTTGCTGGTATCTCTGGCTCTGCAGTAGCTGATACCTCCGCACTTGGCCGCGTGTTCATTCCTCAAATGGAAAAAGAAGGCTACAGCAAAGAGTTTTCTTCAGCGTTAACGGCAGCGTCTTCGGTTATTGGGCCGATGATTCCACCTAGTATTCCAGTGATCATTTATGCGCTTATTGCGAGTGGCGTATCTGTCCCTGCCCTATTCTTAGCGGGTATTGTTCCTGGTGTATTGTCTGCGGTTGCTCTGTCTATTTTCGTGTTTATTTACGCGACTCGTCACAACATAAAGAGCAACGTGGTTCGTCAAAGCCGCCGTAAAGCGTTGGTAAAAGCGTTTGTTCCGCTAACAATGCCAATCTTCATCCTTGGTTCAATCTTGATGGGTATTGTGACGCCAACTGAAGCAGCGGCGTTCGCAGCTTTCTATGCGCTACTGGTTGGTATGTTCGTGTATAAATCTCTGAGTTTCAGTGACCTACCAGAAGTGTTCATGCGTTCAATGCGCGACTCTTCAATTGTCTTGATCCTGATTGCCGTTGTATCTGTAGCGAACTGGATTCTTACTTTCTCTCGCGTTCCTCAGTTCATCAGCCAACAGATTTTAGGCAGCATCAGCGACCCAATCATGTTCCTGATTATGGTAAACGTTATCTTGTTGGTTGTTGGGTTATTCCTTGAAGGCATTGCTGCAATGCTGATTCTTATCCCAATCTTTCATCCGATTGCGATGAGCTTTGGTATCGACCCTGTTCACTTCGGTATCGTAGTTATCTTCAACCTAATGATTGGCTTGATTACACCACCAATGGGGATTTGTCTGTTTGTGTCCAACACTATATCCAAGGTCGGAATCGCTGCAATTTCTAAGCAAGTGATTCCACTGTTCCTACTTGAAGTATTGGTATTGTTCTTCATCACTTTTGTTCCGCAAAGCGTGCTGTTCTTGCCACAGCTATTCGGATACTAGAGCACACACAAAACCATGTCTGTATATGAAATATTGCTGCCGCTGATACTGATTGTCGCGGCAGGCTTTCTCACGACTAAAAATGGCTTTTTCTCTCGCCATTTCATCGGCGATGTAAGCAAATTCGTTCTTTATATCTCACTTCCTGCGGTCATTTTTGGCAGTGTCACTCAGTTAAATTTGAGCGAAGCCATCAACAAGAACTACATGTTGATCTATGCCGTAGGCGGTTTGCTGTGTATGACCATCGCAGTGTTGTATAGCCGGTTAATCATGAAGTTGAAGTGGCAAGATTGCTTCATCAACGCTTTAGGTAGCGGGATGCCAAACAGCGCATTCATAGGCTTCCCTATCGTGTTGTCGATTTTTAATGGTCAATACGCAGAAGCGTTTCTAATGAGCGTATTGATTGAAAATCTCGTGTTTATTCCAGTGTGTTTGGTGTTCCTGGAGTTCTCGAATGAAACCGACTCATCGCTCAAAGGTCAACTTATCGAGATTGGAAACAGGCTAAGAAAGAACCCAATCATCATTTCGATCACTTTAGCGTTGAGCATCAACCTATTAGGTATTCAGCTGCCATTCGTGATTGAAGAAAGCGTTGGTGTTCTCGCCAAAACTTCAGTCGCTTTAGCACTGTTTGCGATTGGTGGAATTTTGGGGCAATCACTGGTGCTAAACCAAAAATCACGCATTGCGCTGGTTACTAGCATCAAATTAATTTGCTTCCCAATTATTGCGCTCGGTTTACTTTTGGTCTGGCCAGTAGAAGGAGATTTGAAATATGTGCTGCTTATCTTTTGTGCATCACCAATGCTCTCGATCTACCCCATTCTTGGCGGGATCTATAAGCAACAAAACTTCTGCGCAAACACATTGATTATAACGACGCTGGCCTCTGGATTTACTTTGTCTATCGTTGTTTCGCTCATAACTCATAACTCATAACTCATAACTCATAACTCATAACTCATAACTCAAATAACAATAACTAAAATGTTCACTCATAAGGTCTTAAACATGGAAAAAGTTAAAATTGCTGTTGCTGGAGCAGGCTTAATCGGGAAAACACACATCAAACTCATTGTTGAAAATGAACAATGCGAACTGGCGGCTATCGTTGATCCGTTCCCAGCGGCGAAAGAGATTGCCGATGATTACGGTGTGCCCGTTTATGAGAGCTTAGAAGCGCTGTTTTCCGATGCAAAGCCAGACGGCGTGATCCTCGCGACCCCAAATAAGTTACACGCTCTGCAAGCACACGAATGTATAGCAGCGGGTGTGGCGGCTATCGTCGAAAAGCCAGTGACAGATTCTATCGAAGATGCGGTTGAGTTATTGAAACATGCAAAACATGAGAACAGTAAAATACTGGTTGGCCATCACCGCGCTTATAGCCCTCTTTTGGAAACCGCTAAAAAGATCATCGATAGCGGTGAGCTTGGCAAACTGGTTTCTATTATGGGCAGTGCAGCATTTTACAAGCCAGATTACTACTTTGATGAAGGCGACTGGCGCAAGGTAAAAGGCGGCGGTCCTATCCTTATCAACATGATTCATGAAATAGGCAACCTGCGTCACCTTGTTGGCGATATTGTCGGTGTTCAGGCTATGAGCTCAAGCAGTGCACGTGATTTTGAAGTGGAAGATACAACAGTCATCTCTCTGCGCTTTGAAAACGGTACGCTAGGATCTTTCCTTCTGTCAGATGCGTCAGCAAGCCCACGCAGTTGGGAACAAACCTCACAAGAGAACAAATCTTACGCGACGTACGAAACCGAAGATTGCTACCACGTGGCGGGCACCAATGGTTCCCTTTCTATACCAACCATGCAGGTTAAATCATTCGCGAAAGATGTTACGCCCTCTTGGTGGAACGAGATGCTTGAGCGCAAAGAAGAAATTCATCGTGAAGACCCTTTAAAACGTCAGCTTGAACACTTCTGCGCATTGATTCGCGGCGAAGAGAAGACACCGAAGGTCAGCATTTGGGATGGCCTGCAGAATCTATTGGTTATCGACGCGATCATCAAAGCTTGTGAAACCGAGCAATACGTACCCGTTCAAGACGTAACACCGCAGCTTAAATAAGGAGCCACCATGAAATATTCAATCGCGACTGTGTGCTTGTCTGGCACGCTAGAACAAAAAATGCATGCAGCCGCTAAAGCGGGCTTTCAAGCTATTGAGATCTTTGAGAATGACCTCACTCAATACCGCGGTTCAGCTTCTGACGTTAAACGTATCGCAGACAGTCTTGGCTTAGAAATTCTTGTACTACAACCGTTTCGCGACATGGAGGGCATGCCTGCTCACCTTCGCCAGAAAAAGTACAACATGCTTGAACGTAAAATGGACCTAGCCCACCAGCTAGGCACCAGCCGCTTGATGATGTGCAGTAACGTGCATCCTCAGTCATCTCCAAACGTTGAACAGTGCGCTGAAGACTTATACGCATTAGCAGAACTGGCAAAACGTGAAGATATGCAATTAGGCTATGAAGCTCTAGCATGGGGTCGCCACATTGCCGATTATGATGACGCTTGGAACCTAGTGAAAACGGTCGACCACCCTAACCTTGGTGTGGTTCTCGACACCTTTCACATGTTTGCACGCGGAAACACATTGGATACGTTGAAGAACGATATTCCAGTCGACAAGATCGCTCTGGTTCAAGTGGCCGACGCACCAAAAATGCAGATGGATATTCTTCAATACAGCCGCCACTATCGTTGTTTTCCCGGCCAAGGTGACTTCCCAGTTATTGATTTCGTAAAAGCGCTTAAAGGCAAAGGCTACAACGACTATTTATCCCATGAAGTCTTCAACGATGAATTCCGTTCATCATCGCCAATCGAGAAAGCGATCGATGGTGTGCGTTCTTTGAAATGGCTAGAAGATCAAACTAACGATGCGTTCAATGCACCTAAGATCCACGACCTTAGCTTTATTGAATTCGCAGTTAAAGAGCGCGAGAACAACCCTTTCTCAGATGTGATTGAGTCTCTTGGCTTCCGAAAGACCCATTGCCATAAGAGTAAGAATGTTGATTTGTACCAACGCGGTGACATCAACTTCATCTTCAACTACGAGAAAAACTCGAACGCACAAACTTACCGTGAAGGCCATGGTGAGTCGGTCTGCGCGCTCGGTGTTATCACTGAAGATTCAAGCCGTCTTGTTGAGCTGGCAAGCCGCTACAATAGCCCAACCATTCATCAGACGCGCCAAGAGAATGAGTTAGACATCCCTACTCTCAAAAGCTCTGGCAACTTGCTGATTCACCTTCTTGAAGAGAACGAAGCGTCTAAGTTTTACGAAGTGGATTTTGAATCCGTAGCAGATCAAGCTCCGATGAACGACAACTTCACCCGCATCGACCACATGGGGCAAGTGGTGGCACCTGACGCATTGCTGTCTAACCTGTTCTTCTACAAATCTATATTTGGCTTTGTACCAGAAGAGAGCTTTGACTTGCCAGATGTGAATGGCCTAATCACCAGCCGTACCATCAAGAGCGCTAACAGTAAGATCAAGATTGCATTGAACAGCACCAGTGCTAAGCAAACCTCAGCACAGCGCTTCTTGAACGACTCTAATGGTGCGAGCATCAACCAAATTGCCATGGAGTGTAAAGACATCTTCTTAGCGGTTCAGGATCTCTCTCCTATCTATCAGTTGAAGATCCCGAACAACTACTACTTGGATATTCAAGCGCAATTTGATTTACCAGATGAGTTGATTCAACGCCTTAGCGACAACAATATTCTATACACGGAAGACGAAACAGGCAGCTTCTTCCATTTCTACACCAAAGAGATCAATGGCTTGTTCTTCGAAGTGGTTCAGCGTGTAGGAGATTACAGTAAATACGGCGAGACTAACGCGTTCATTCGTCTAGCGTCACAAGCAAATCAGTTCTAACAGGCATTGTTGCCTAACTCGTTTCACCCAATATATCCGTCGCCATACAACCTCACTTACATGGCGGCAGATATATTAACTTGCTATTTTTCTTCTTGAGCTTTGCTGCACTTTACTCATCTTCGGTAAGTGCAGCTTTTTTTGTGTCTAGGTTCTAGTGCCTAGTTAAGGGGAGTGAGAAGCTTCTAACATGCTTTTGGATATCGCTCATGTTGTATTGTTACTAATTTAGAACAGCTCAAGTCTTAAAAGCATGGCAAAACCCGTTTAAATGGGTATCCAGTATCTCTGAAGCAGACCACAGTTCAGACAACGATTAAACTTAACGTCATTACCAGATTAGAAAAATGAATTTTATATAGATAGCTGCAATTCACCTCCATGTATAAAGTTCTTATTAAATTACTGGTTTCTAATTAGTTTTATGTTGTTGTAGTTTCAAGTAGCCGTTAGAGTACTACAGAACTTTAACACAACCATAATATAAGGATTATGTATGGTTAATAGACTTTTATCATTATTTCCTATCTGGGCTTTGGCTTTTTCTACCGTCGCCTTTATTTCACCAGAGTCATTTACTTCTCTAAAAGATTACATTGTGCCACTTCTAACCATTATTATGATGGCCATGGGATTAACACTGAGTTTTTCTGATTTCAAAGAAGTGTTTAAGTACAAATCTGCAATACTTGTTGGTGTAATTTTGCAATTTACTGTGATGCCAATCGCGGCGTTACTGCTATCAAAAGTCATAGGCTTAGACTCAGATTTATTAATAGGGATGGTTTTGGTTGGAGCTGTCGCAGGAGGAACATCAAGTAATGTAATGGCTTTCTTGGCCGGTGCCAATGTAGCATTGTCGATCACCATGACGGCATTTTCGACGCTATTAGGTGTCATATTGACCCCATTTATTATCTCTTTTTTACTAAGTACAACCATCGAAGTACCAACATCTGCGATGGTCGTTAGTTTATTTAAGATTGTATTAGTGCCCGTTATTACTGGTGTTGTTGTCAATCAATTGTTTGGACAAATAGTTACTAAAGTACAATCAGTTTTACCTTTAATTTCTATGGTTGCAATCGTCTTAATAGTTGCAATTGTTGTCGCATTAAATAAATCAAACATTCAGCAAGTGGGTACAATTGTCGCTGTAGCTGTTGTTCTTCACAATACTATTGGGTTGGCTTTAGGTTATTTTATTACTAAGGCTCTAAAGTTTGAAGAGGCTATTTGTAGAACAATAGCATTTGAAGTTGGCCTGCAAAATAGTGGTTTAGCGGCTGCACTAGCTGTAAAACATTTTACACCTGCCGCGGCTATCGCTGGCTCTATCTTCTCAGTCTGGCACAATATTTCAGGTAGTATCCTTGCAGGGTATTGGAAAAGGAAAAGAGAAAATAAAGAACTATCTGACTCTGTTAAAGTAAACTAAACCAATATAGTGAGCACGTAGGGTAACTATCGTGCTCATTCCTACTTTGTTATAGCGCTTACCGTCAGTATGAAATAACTCGTATAGAGAGTACTCGACGCACTGTGTTACTACTCCCGTCCCATTAACTGACTCCTTAGGTTGGTGTTTTACCCTACTCCAGAACTTAAGCCGTAAAAAGCCCCTAACAATGCTAGAGGCTCAATTTTGCTGCTTATATTCGATGAGAGGTATTAGTCGTCTAACAGGAACTGAATCGCTAAGCCGTAACCTTTAGTTCCCATACCAATCACTGTGCCTGCGGCTACAGGCGATATGTAAGAGTGATGACGGAATGCTTCGCGCGCGTGAACATTTGAGATATGCACTTCAACAACGGGAACATCGACGCCTTTGATAGCATCATGCAAGGCAATTGACGTGTGAGTATAAGCACCTGGGTTGAATACCACGCCTACACATTCACCGGCAGTAAATTCACGACCTGCTTTGTGTACGGCATCAATTAGCTGACCTTCAGTGTTACTTTGAAAGCACTCGACTTCGCAATCGTACTTCGCTGCAAGTTTGCGGCAGTTTTCTTCTACATCAGCCAGTGTTTCATGACCGTATTGTTGAGGCTCACGAGTTCCTAGTAGGTTTAGGTTTGGTCCATTCAACACTAATAACTTTTTCATTGTTGCTTTCCTTACTTCTATCCTTAGACGGGATTTGAAAATTGATCTTGACGAAATTGAGTCAGTTCTTGAGGCGTTAGTTCACGGTCGGTGAACAGTTGAAATGCATCCACCGCTTGATGAAAAAACAGTTCAAACCCCGTCAAAACCGCGAGGTTCGCCTCCATCGCAGCTTTGATAAATTCAGTTTCAATTGGCGTGTACACAGCGTCAAATACCCACTTCTGGTTCTCTATCCAATGACTTGAGATAGGTATGCCCGGTGTCTTGTAATGCCCTATTGGAGTGCAATTAAGAAGGCCATCCGCCTCTCTAACGTGCTGCTCTAATGTTGTCTCTGTAAGACAAGTTACCTTAACATTTCTTTTTTCTAGCAGCTGAGCTAAACCATGCATTTTTTCGGTATCACGGTCATAAAGCGCAATATGTTCGGCTTCTAATTCTGTTAAAGCCGCAGCCACCGCTTTACCCACACCGCCACAGCCTATAAGCACTGTTTTACCGGGCTTACAATGCCGAAAAACATGGTAGGCATTAATGAAACCAGAAAAATCAGTGTTGTAAGCAAACGTACCTTCTGGGCGAAAGATTAATGTATTGGATGCTTCAACTATTTTCGCTGAAGTATCCAAAAAGTCGGCCACTTGAACCGCCATCTCTTTATAGGGATAAGTCACATTAGTAGCGTGAATATTACTCTCTTCCATTCGAGATGAATGCGCTCGAAAATCGGATATATCTCCACTCTCTAATGGGCTTAATTGATAATCGAGATCTATATTAAGTTGTTCTGCTAATAGGTTATGGAACTCGGGTGACTTGGATTTATCTATATTGGCACCAATAAGTCGACAGTTGATCATTTCGCTCCACCTTATTCTGGACTTTATTCAACGCTACCAGAATCGCGTTATTTAACGCCAATCACTTTTATTCAACACCCATTCATTTTTTATTTTCTATGGCTCCAACCCATGTGGAGTATCGCTTTTTCGCTGTCGTTATTGCAACTCTCTATCTCAAAATCTTATACCTTCGAAATAAATTGAAATAGTCGAGAATAAGCCTTGGTCGTTATAGTTGTTAGCAACAAAAACAACAAAGGACTGCCGAGATGATTATCGACTGCCATGGACACTACACAACCACACCGCCTCAGGTGGGCGACTACCGTGAAAGCCAAAAAGCTGCGCTAGCTGAAAACCCAAACCACATTGGTAGCAAAGGTTCAATTCACATTTCAGACGATGAGATTCGCGAAAGTATCGTAAACAATCAACTTCGTTTACAGAAAGAACGTGGCACAGATCTAACGATTTTCTCTCCTCGTGCAAGTTGGATGGGGCATCATATTGGCAACGAACACACAAGTCGCTTTTGGACAGAGCATCAAAACGACTTAATCCGCCGTGTGTGTGACCTATTCCCTCAAAACTTTGCCCCTGTTGCTCAGCTGCCGCAATCACCAGGCATTAACCCTTCAAAATCGGTTTCTGAATTGGTTCGTTGTGTTGAAGAAATGGACTTCATCGGCTGTAACCTGAACCCAGATACAACGGGTGGTTTTTGGAAAGATGCCTCTTTGGGCGACCGTGCTTTCTACCCACTGTATGAAAAACTGGTAGAGCTAGATGTACCCGCGATGATCCATGTTAGCGGCTCTTGTAACTCGTGCCTGCACACCACAACTTCGTATTACTTGGGCGCGGACACGACGGCTTTCCAACAATTAATGACGTCTGACGTATTCAAAGACTTCCCTGAACTGAAAATCATCATCCCACACGGTGGCGGCGCAGTACCTTATCACTGGGGTCGTTTCCGCGGTATCGCACAAGATATGGGACTGCCACCGCTTGAAGAAACCGTATTGAACAATATCTACTTTGATACTTGCGTTTATCACCAGAAAGGCATCGACCTACTGCTTGATATATTGCCAGCGAAGAACATCTTGTTCGCTTCAGAAATGATTGGCGCAGTGCGCGGTGTTGACCCAGAAACGGGCCACTACTACGACGATACTAAACGCTACATCGATGCCAGCGATAAAGTAACAGCAGAAGAGAAATCAATGATTTTTGAGGGCAACGCTCGTCGGGTATTCAGCCGACTAAAAACGTCTTAATGCCACTCTGCCCATTTTAAGAATGGGCACTTCAAACAAACTTTCTCTAAAGAAAAAGAAGCATAAGCAAAGAGCAAAAGGAATTCATCATGAGTCAGAACATCGTTGTTCAACACATTAAACGTGCAGACAAAGAGATCATTGAAGGCTTACGCAAATGTGGCGTAGCAACCATTCATGAATCACAAGGCCGCCGCGGTTTATTGGCCGATTACATGCGCCCTATTTTTCAAGGTGACGCCGTTGCAGGTTCAGCGCTGACAATCTCAGGAGCTGCAGGCGACAACTGGATGATGCACGTTGCCATCGAGCAAGCGAAAGCGGGTGACTTTTTGGTGTTCGCCCCTACTTCACCTTCAAACCACGGCTTCTTCGGTGATTTACTAGCAACGTCAGCTCAGGCACGTGGTGTTGTTGGGTTAATAATCGAAGGCGGCGTTCGCGATACCCGTGACCTGCGTGAAATGAATTTCCCTGTGTGGTCAAAAGCGGTGTTTAGCCAGGGCACCATCAAAGAAACCCTAGGTTCCGTCAATGTTCCTATGACGTGTGCTGAAGAAATCGTTAACCCTGGTGACATCATGGTCGCCGACGAAGACGGTGTGGTTGTCATCCGTCGCGAAGAAGCAGAACAAGTGCTGCATACTTCACTAGAACGTATGGAACGTGAAGAAGCAAAACGCGTGCGTCTTGCTAATGGCGAACTTGGGCTAGACATCTATGACATGCGTGGTCGATTAGAAGAAAAAGGCCTGAAGTATGTCTAATCAAGCACCATGCATGTGGATGAGAGCAGGCACTTCAAAGGGTGCCTACTTTCTGAAAGATGATCTGCCAACTGATGCCAATGAACGTGACGCTTTTTTACTGTCGGTAATGGGCTCGCCAGATGAACGCCAAATCGATGGTATAGGCGGGGCTGATCCTCTGACATCTAAGGTCGCGATCGTTGAACCATCGAGTCGACAAAATGTAGACATTGACTACCTATTTCTACAGGTGTTTGTCGACCAAGCATTGGTTAGCGGCAAACAAAACTGTGGAAACATCCTTGCAGGTGTCGCTCCTTTTGCTATCGAGCGTGGGTTAGTTGAAGCCGAAGAAGGAACAACATCAGTTCGTATCTTCATGGAAAATACACAGCAGATCGCTACGGTTGAAGTGCAGACTCCCGACAAAAAAGTGACCTATCAAGGTGATTGTCATATCGATGGCGTACCCTCTTCATCGGCACCTATTGCAATCACATTTGAAGACACGGCAGGTTCAACGTGTGGAGCTCTGCTTCCATCTGGTTCTGTTATTAACACAATAGACGGTATCGACGTCACTTTAATTGATAATGGAATGCCTGTTGTTGTGATGCGTGCGAAAGATCTCGGCATTACAGGTGACGAATCACGCGAACAACTCGACAATAACCAAGCATTAAAACAACAGTTGGAGTCAATAAGACTTCAAGCTGGTCCATTAATGAACCTTGGCGATGTTTCTGAGCTCTCTGTCCCTAAGATGTCTTTGGTCAGCGAGCCTCAATATGGCGGCGCTATCTCTACTCGCACATTCATCCCTCACCGTTGCCATGCCTCTATTGGTGTACTAGGCGCGGTTAGTGTTGCCAGTGCTTGCATACTAGACAACGCTCCAGCAAAACAACTTGCTCAAATCAACTCATCGAGCCAGGCAGAACAACTCGCTACACCGACTAAAACCAGCGTGAAAGTTGCTCTGGATGTAGAACATCCTATTGGAAAAATGAGTGTGGTTTTAGATATCAAAAATAACCAAGTTCAATCAGCTGCCATTCTTCGCACTGCGCGAAAACTGTTTGATGGCACAGTATTTGGACACCAGTAACAACAAGGAAGAATAATGGACGCTGATTACCTACCGTTTCATCAAAACCCAAGTAAGCCTAAATTTATCGCTCCGGCTGGTGCTGTCGACGCTCACTGCCATGTATTTGGCCCAGCGGCGCAATTCCCATATTCACCTAAGCGTAAATACACGCCTTGCGATGCTTCAAAAGAACAACTGTTCGCATTACGTGATCACCTTAGTTTTAGCCGTAACGTAATTGTGCAGGCTTCTTGCCATAGCACCGACAACTCAGCGTTGCTAGATGCCCTAGACAGCGCTGGTGAACTGGCTCGCGGCGTGGCTTTTGTCGATGAAACCGTTACCGATGAAGAACTGCAAACCATGGACGCGGCTGGCGTGCGCGGTATCCGCTTTAACTTTGTAAAACGCTTAGTTGATACCACACCAAAAGACGTCCTTAAGAAAATTGCGGATCGCGTTCGTCCTTTGGGCTGGCATATCGTGGTGTATTTTGAATCTCAAGACATCGACGACATTGCCCCTTTTCTCGACGAACTTGATATGACAGTTGTCGTTGATCACATGGGTCGACCAGACATCGCACAAGGTATCAATAGTGAAGCCTTTGATAAGTTCATTCGCCTTATGGAAAACAATCCAAACATTTGGACAAAGGTCAGCTGCCCAGAGCGTTTAACACTGACTCCACCAAACTACAGCGATGTTGTACCGTTTGCTAAAACCTTGGTCGAAAAATTCCCAACACGCGTACTTTGGGGCACAGACTGGCCGCACCCTAACATGAAATCGCACACACCAGATGATGGTCATTTAGTTGATGTAATTCCACAAATTGCAGAAACCGCAGTCCTTCAACAAGCACTGCTCGTCACCAACCCTATGAATCTTTATTGGCCGGAGAGTAAGTAACAACGATGACTTATTTAAAGAATAAAGGAAATATCCCAGGCACCGTTATGTTTGATGGATCAATGGCCATAAAAGGCTATGGCTTAAACAAAATGTGTTACACGCTAAATGGTCAGGCTGGTCGTGATGAGTTCAAAGCAGACGAACAAGCATACTGCGACAAGTTCGGCCTAACTGACGCACAAAAAAAAGCGATTGCTGAACGTGATGTACTAGCGCTACTTAACGAAGGCGGTAGCATTTACTACCTAGCAAAGTTTGTAGGAATGCTAGGGCTAAACATGCAAGACATCGGCGCAATACAAACCGGTATGAGCGTAGAAGAATTTAAACAAATGTTGGTTGAGGCAGGGAAATAATCATGGCTAAAGTTATTGGCGGTATAAGCACTTCACACATTCCCTCTATCGGCAAAGCGATTGAAAATAATCTTCAAGAAACGGAATACTGGCAGCCGTTTTTCAAGAACTTCCCAGGTATTCACGCTTGGTTAGAACAGGAACAACCCGACGTTGCGGTCGTTTTTTACAACGATCACGGACTCGAATTTTTCCTAGACAAGAAGCCAACATTCGCCATTGGTGCTGCAGCTAGCTACATCAACGCTGACGAAGGTTGGGGAATCCCTACCATTCCAGCAATTCCTGGTGACCCAGAGTTTTCATGGCACATTTGTAACCACTTAGTAGAGAGTGAATTCGACATCACTATCTGCCAAGAGATGAAAGTCGATCACGGTCTAACCGTGCCGATGCAGTTGATGTGGCCAAACAACAACTATTCACACATGAAAGTGATTCCAGTGTGCTTGAACGTAGAACAACACCCAATGCCATCACCAAAACGTTGTTATAACCTAGGTAAAGCCATTGGTGAAGCCATTGATTCTTACGACAAAGATCTTAAAGTTGTGGTACTGGGTACTGGCGGACTATCCCACCAGCTAGATGGCGAGCGTGCAGGCTACATCAACAAAGAGTTTGACCTTTACTGCATGGAGAAGTTAATCAGTGATCCAGACGAGCTAACTAAACTGACAATTCACGATCTTGTCGCTAATGCCGGCGCTCAAGGGCCTGAGTTCATCATGTGGATGGGCATGCGTGGCGCGCTGAATGGTGAACTAAACGTCCTGCAAAGTGACTACCATGCTCCAATATCAAACACAGGTGCGGGCACGATGTTGATTGAAAATAAGTAGTTGATCGACAACTCTAGATTTGATCACTATCGAGCTTTTTCTGCCTACTCTTTCATGAGTAGGCTTTTTTGTATCACGACGCCAACTTCAGCACTCCGCTGGTAAACAGTTCGCGCAGCCACAAGTTCACGATGTCGTCATTACGGTTGCTGTGCCAATACACGCTCAATGATGGTGTAAGGTATTCAAATGGCACTTCTAACAGCTTTATCTTGTCTTTATCAAAATACGCGTCCGCGACCCCTTTTGGGAAAGTTGCAATCCAATCACTGTTATAAATGGTGTCCGAAAAGTCAGCGATGGAATTGAGCTTTCTCGCCACCTTTCTTTCGGAAAAGATCGGGCTGTGAAGCTCGGTTAACTGGTTCACTCGATAGTTATCATGTGTCAACATCACGTGCTTTTCAGCTAAGTAGCGCTCTAAAGTTATCTGTTCTTCTATTTGCGAGTGGTTTTGGCTGCATACTACACACAGTTCATCACCCCAAATCTCTTGGCTCTGCAGTGTTGGGTGAGCATTAGTAAGATCGACGACAAGGTCGATCTTCTTCTCTCGAATATCTGTCACCATATCTTCTTTGATGTTCACCACTTCGATAACACAGTTGGGTGCTTCTTTTTGAATTCTATCCAAGATACGAGGCAGGATGACACTACTTGATATGCTCATCGCAGCAATTCTGAAGGTATAATTGCACTCTTTCGGGTCGAAATCGTGAGTTTCAGGGAGTGAGTGTGAAACCAGCTTGTGAGCTTGCTTGAAGATTGGGTACAGGTCGTTCGCGACTGGCGTAGGCTCGAGTGTGTATGATTTTCTAACGAAGAGCAGATCTCGATATTCGTCTCTAAGCTGCTTTAGGTGAGCACTGAGACTAGGT
Source organism: Vibrio sp. T20 (assembly GCF_007858795.1). Taxonomy (NCBI): domain Bacteria; kingdom Pseudomonadati; phylum Pseudomonadota; class Gammaproteobacteria; order Vibrionales; family Vibrionaceae; genus Vibrio; species Vibrio sp. T20. The sequence continues at coordinate 145,987 of NZ_VFEB01000045.1, read as the reverse complement.
TGAGATATATTGAGCCTTTCTGCTGCGTACGTCAGGTTTCCTTCTTCATATATCGCGATAAAGTAATATATGAGGTTGAGGTTAAATCGTTTCATTCGAGCTCTTCAGGCAGTCATGTATTTAAATAAGCGATATAAATAATATCGTTTAAATGACTGTGAATTATCGCTTTCCATTCCCATATTTTAGTTATGGTTATGACAGAACATTGTTAAAACGGCAAACCAAAATAACGCGAACTAGTACGGTAGTATTCAAGGGGCGAGTTCCAAATATAGATAACAGCCTGGTTTTTATAAAGATATAGGTTTTCCTGATATCTAGTATAGGCATGGCGTTATATTAGAAGACGCTTGAGTTTGACATAATTCCCGGTTCCTAAATATACACATATAGAAATAGAGAATGATGAACCGATTTGTAAAACCGATAATAATCTCAGCAAGCCTAGTGACTTTATTTGGCTGCGTAGGTAGCAACGCAGTAACAGGTAAACTAATGGAGTTTAACGTGAAAGCCGTTGATAACCGTTACGCTCGTGGTGGCCTAAACATGTTACTTGCCCCTGCTTACGGTATTACCGTTGCTGCCGATTACATCGTGTTTAACTCACTGGAATTTTGGACGGGTAAGAACCCAATCAACAAGAAGCCACACATCTTCGATTCTAAGGTTGATACTTACATTGATGTTAATGACCAACTGGATGACAGCTTAACGGAAGCGCCTATCGACCCATTGGCAAAGCATGTAATTGACCACAGTGAAATGAAAGTACTTAACCAAGACGAAATTGCAATTGAGCTAACCTACAACGACGGTACTCGCGCGACTCTAACAGGTCAACGTTTCGGCGATGAAGTTCATTACTCTATTGATAGCCAAGTGATTGCAAAAACAAGCTTGGAAGAGATGCAGATGTACGTCGTATCAGCTGAGCAGTCTTAAGCAAGTAAGCAACATAGCATTAACTGATACCCCCCCAATCAATTCAGTTAGTCAGTACCAATAAAAAGAGAGGTTAGCTTAGTCACTAACCTCTCTTTTTCGTTTGTAGTTTTTGTTTTGGCCAATGGCGAATAACCGCCATTAGTAAGCGAAATAAGGGGAGAAACGTTTAATGTTGAGCTGACGAGTCATATTACTTAACTGTTCTTCTCGGGTGTCTTGGAATTCATCCAATCTCTGGTAAATAGTGAAGTATCGATTGATGTTGGCGACGTATTTTACAGGCTCTTGGCTAATATTTTTTCTTGCGACCACTTCAACATGATTAAACCATTTATTTGGGTTGTAGCCTTGCTTGGCGGCAAGAACGCGCATTCGTCTGATCTTAGCTGGCCCAGCATTATAAGCGGCTAAGCTAAAATGAATCTTGTCGATATCCGAGATTTCCGGCAAATCGAAATATCGGTCATAGATAAAACGCAGATACTTGCTGCCCGCATGAATATTGCTTTCTAAGTCGAACACATTATCAATATCGACATACCAATCTTTGGCGGTTTTAGGCATCACTTGCATGATACCAACCGCACCACGATGCGATATTTTTGAGTGATCCAAGCCTGATTCTTGAAAAGCCATGGCTAACAAAATGAACCAATCGATCTCGAACTTTTCCCCATAAACCATGAACAGCTTTTCTAGCTTATCCCGCTCTTTGTTTTGTATCGGGTTAGACGCTCTATTCATCCATGATGTGCTTTCGAGATAACGATTGTCGATGACATTACCCAGCAATGTACCCTGCTTTGAATCTTGCAAATATTGGTCGATTTTGGCTTTCAATTGCGGGCTATTTTTGCGAATCGCCCAAGCAATATCAGCATTGTGTCTAAAGGCAAGATTACGATGGATTCTGATGTCCTGCTCTAAGTTTCCCCATAGCTCAAGCTTGTGGCTATCCACAACGGTTGCGGTAATTTGTCCACGTTTGATCAAATCTAGCAATTCGAGATCTTGGAGGTTGTCACTTAACAAATGGATATAGATGGGTGCTAAACCTTTCTTCTTTAACTGTTTATTCACGGCATGAACACTGCTGACGTAACTGGAATTTTGCTTTAACCAGACCTCTTTACCCTGTAACTGAGTGATGTCGTTAATCAAAGGGGTAGAACGGCTTGTCACTAGCAATTCATCAATGTCTCTACGAATCGGAATACTGAAATCGACTAATTGCTCACGCTGTTTGGTCACCGTTAGGTTCGCGACTGCAATATCACCTTTCCCCTGATTCAAAGCATTGAGTAACTCGCTCCGCTCAACCGGAATCACCTTAACGCGCAGTAAAGGGTCACGCAGCTTTAGCTCTTGATCAAAGTAATAAATCTGCTCAGCAAGAATCCCTTTCGGCTTACCATTTTCAATATGATAGAACCCCATATCACCAGAAACTAAAACACGCACAACGCCTTTTTCACGCAACGCAGAGAAATCACCCACATAGGATTCGAGTGCGTTGTCGGGTATTTCAAAACCAAGAGTTGATTTGGAAATAAGAGAAAGAAAAACCAACATCTTCGATAAACGTGAAGCGCGCTTAAAATTCGTCATATTCAGTATTCCTAATGCGTTTAAGCCAAAACCCTCAATAGTTCTAGGTATTGCGTGGGAGCTATCGGGCTAGAAGCGATTCAACGTAAAGGAACATTTCTTAACGTTGTACGATTGCAATGTACGTTGATGAACAAAATGCGTTGATGCGAAAAGTGTGTTTGATGTCCAGAGCAATTTGGTGAGCGTTATGGATCGTTTAGGCGTTGCTTTGATTCGTTACTTTTTATCAAGGGAGGCGAATTATACCGAAAACCATCAAGTTCGAAATAACGCAGTGGCTATAGTAGATATAGGGTGTTCCTATAGATCTCATTCCCCTCTAAAAGCTCCATCAGAAGTCACTCTTCACGATCCCGAATCCCCCCCTAAATAGGCCATACACCACTAGGCTAGTTAATGATTTAATCAGTAAGCTATTGATTGGTTTATAAATTCGCATATATCAAGCCAACATCAGCTTGATATTTTATAAATTATTTAAATTGAGATCCTGTGCTGCACAACGAAATAAAAATAAGCTGTCTAACTTTTAAACACATTCACCTTACTGATAGGTTAATCCTTATAGGGCAAATGCTCTATTAATGATAAAAATTAAAATAAGGATTATTTATGAGACCATCTTTCTCTATCAGTATGGTGCTTGCAACAACAGTGGTTGGCTTCCAGTCCTATGCAAACAATATCGACACAACAAGCTCACTCTCTCTTTCGGAGAACGCCTCAGCACAAAAGCAGTCTTTGGCGTTGCAAATCAGTGCCCGCTACTCCGATCTTGAGCTTTCTTTAAAAGACCAAATAACAGAAAAGCAACTGTCTACACCGATAGACAAGCTTAACTCAGCTAAGCCCTACTCCGCATTTTCAAGCAAGATGCAAAAAGCCGATCTTAGCTACCGCAAGATGAAAGGGGTCAACGACTTCAGTGACTCTTTGCTAGAGATTCGCATGGCTGATGAAGCGATGATTGAAGCTTGGAAGAATGGTGAAAGCCCGCTGTTTGCCTTCGAACCCTCTGGTGACGATTCAAATTGGCAATACATCGAAGCGTACGATGTGTATGGACAAGTTCATGAATTAGACGTGTACCAAATGCCCGACGTTCCTGTGTTTGTTATTGATAGTAACGGCGCAGAAGAACTCAAAGCAGGCCTAATGGCGATGCAGACCGAGATGAACAAGCTGGGTACTGCAACTCAAATCAATGCCAACAGCGATAAAAGCAACGTCCACAAGTCTCAAAAACAGCCTTTAATGAACAAAGTTCGTCGCTCTATTTCAGAATCTGAACCTGAAGAACTGAACACCACCCAATTATCGAAGATTCGTTTGGCCATTGATAGAGAACCGTGGATCTCTGGCAAAGCTGAAATCTACGCTATTGTCACTGGAGTTAATGCAAGCCGTATAGAACCACAGATCGACTTGGTTGAGATGCCTTATCTGGACTACGACAAACAGACATACTACCCAAATCAAACGGTAATCTTCTGGCCTCGCTACCGTTGGGGCGCAGCAGATATGATTTTGATGGAGCACGATGACGGCACCGATTATAAAGCGTTAGCCAAACTGCTCGTTGAAGCCGCAGAAGAGATATTGAAGATGATTCCAGATCCTGAAGTTCAGGGTTATGCGATCATTCCTCAAATCACAAGTAAGATCATTGATGTGATTCCTGAAGGCGTATTAGTGAATGATGATGACTTCGTAGACGTGTATTACACCTTAATGCAAAACACTCCTTATGTTGATCGCCCGGGTGCTGGCGGTAATGCGGTTGCTTCGTTCACCCCTGTTACGATTTCACCGACAGAGTAAATCGCTCCTTGTTTAGTTAGGGCTTAGTCACATAAGCCCTAACTCTTCATCATCAAAGGTGAGTAAATCATAAGAGACATACTGAGAAGCTGGTTACAGGGAGTAATCAAACACAATGATGTCGTCTAAAAGCGGACGAAACACATCTTTCAGCGCATCATGCTCTGGGTGTGGAAGGTAGTTCTGACGGCCGTCTTCGTCAGCGAACGTCATTAGCACCGAATGGGTATAACCTTGGTTCTTGTTTTCAGGGCTGTCATTTAACCCCCACTCGACTGAAGTCACCCCTTCAACTTTGCTTGGCATCGCTTCAAACAGTCCTTTGAGTTTCTCAATGTCAGACGCTTCAGCCTCTTCTTTAAACTTAATCAGCAAAATATGACGAATCATTCCCGTTTCTTTTCGATTCATTCCTAGTCCTTTTCGAATCTTCGTTTGCTTGTGTGTCATTCTGAGCCCACACCTAATCGCGAGTTAAAGTTAATAGAAAGACAAAATGCCACACGTTACACACCATGCCAAGGCTAGATCACTAGAGTTTATAAAATATTCCAAATCCCAAAACGAAAAATGCTGCACCTAAGGGCACAGCATTTTTCATGACAATGGTAAGCACTGATTAAACGTTAGTCACGACGACCTGTTAACTGAATAGCTTGCTCTTGTGGCGTATTCGTTTCGAATTTCAAACCGCCAGTCGACGCTTCGTTTCTTCCTTCAAGAGTAAGATCAGACTCAACACGCTCTACGTTTACCTGATTGCCTTGGCTCATTGTCATATCGATAGTTCCTGTATAGGTTCCATCAGCAGCAAAAGCAGTATTCATTGAAATAGCCATTAAGCCTAGTGCGATTAGTTTTTTCATACATCACCTCTTATCATTTTAATACTTTGAGTACTGAGGAATTGCTTCAGTACTGTTATTCGTTCATTGCGTTTCGCTTTGTTGAGGTAACTTTAACAACCGAACACAAGGCATTCGAGGAAAAGCAAGATTTACAAAATGGAAAATCAAGGGATTAGCGAATTTCTGACGCGGTGCTGTCTTATAAGGTTTTCATTGGCACTATGATATTAGAGTCACATAATTTCTGTGCGCCTGCAGCACAGAGATTACTGCCCATAAAAGGATTCATTTGGAGAACCTGTGGACATCAATCTAGACATTCAAAATATCCTCGTCATCAAACGTATGTATGAACTTCGCAATGTTGGATTGGTTGCGGAGTCGCTCGGGAAGACATCAGGGGCGATCAGTAAGAACCTGTCGAAGTTAAAGTTACAACTCGACGACCCACTGTTCATTCAAACCAAACACGGCTTTGAGCCAACGACTTTTGTTGAAAACAATATCGACAATTTTGAACAGATACTGAGCAGTGTCGAAGCCATCAAACACCAAGTTTTCTTACCTGAATCTTATCAGGGCGATATCAAGATTTACGCCAATACCCTGTTTTGGGAACGCTACGGATCTAAGCTCTACCTTGCTCTCAGTAAAGAAGCGCCACATGCCCATTTCTCGTTAGTGAGATGGGGTACCAATGTTAAAAACAGAATCATCGATGGTGAAGAAGCGATAGCCGTTCACTATTTTGACGAAAGCCTGCCACAATCCATCTCACAGAAAGAACTTGGCAAAGGAAAAGTCGTGTTCTTCGTTCGAGAAGAGCATGAAGCGCAAACCTTTGAGTCTTTGGTCAACTATCCCATCATTCTTTTTAAAACCCCTGGGTGGAATGACAATAGATACCCAATTATCGATCGTCTCAAAAACGTCGGTTTCGATGTTACTCCGAAAGTCGAAGTCGACCACCCTGCAATGATCCACGATATTGTGTTGAAGTCAGACTATTTTGGTATCACCTTAGATGGCAGTGTGCCTGAAGGCTGTCGCAGTATTGATTTACCAGAAAAACTCATCATCGATGTTCGCTATGTAATGAGTTGTCGCCGTTCGCAAAAAGACGCACCGCTAAATCAATGGCTTTTCACTATTTTAAAGTCTGCTCTAAGTAGTAAGTAAACGTAGCTTCTTTCCAATACGTTTCTAATGCGTTTAATGAAAAAAAAGGCTCCAACAGGAGCCTTTGCGATTGTGACTATTCGCTTATGTTTTTATTTTAAAATGCTTCTTCGAGCGTTTGTTCATTCTTTTTTCCTGCTTGTTTCTCGCTTATTTCTACCTCTTTCAAGCGCGCCGTAAAGTGTCTTAACACTGGCGGTTCATAGGTAAAGTCGAGTCCTTTCACTTTGCTTGCGTTCTCTTTCACTTTCTCAAACGCTTCAATAATAAAATCCATGTGTGTTTGTGTGTAAGTCGCGCGTGGAATAGTTAAGCGTAATAACTCAGCAGGACATGGATGCTGCTCGCCCGTTGCTGGGTCGCGACCTTGCAGTAAGGACCCGATCTCAACCGCTCTGATACCTGCCACTTTATACAATTCACACGCCAAAGCATGTGCTGGGAACTGACCTGCTGGAATATGAGGAAGCAATTTACCCGCATCGACAAACGCAGCATGACCGCCCGCTTGCTGACACACGATACCCATCGCTTCTAAGCCATCAACAAGGTATTGAACCTGACCAATGCGATACTCCAACCAATCTTGACGCATGCCGTCATAAAGACCAACCGCAAGGCGCTCCATCGCACCACCCTCTAAGCCACCATAGGTTGGGAAACCTTCCTGCACGACACACAAGGTTCGACACTCTGTATACACATCCATGAAAGAGTCGTCTTTAAAGCATAACAAGCCGCCCATTTGTACCATCGCATCTTTCTTGGCAGACATGGCTAAACCATCCGCGTATTTGTATGACTCACGCGTGATTTGTTCGATAGTCCAATCTTGATAACCGGCTTCACGCTGCTGGATGAAGTAGGCATTTTCAGCGTAGCGAGCAGAGTCCATGATCACTGGAATATCGTACTTCTGAGCGATTTCGTATACGGCTTTGAGGTTAGCGATCGAAACAGGTTGTCCACCAGCCGAGTTACAAGTAATAGTGCTCACGATGTAAGGAACGTTGGCCGCGCCCGCTTCTAAGATGGCTTCTTCCAATTTGACGATATCGAAGTTGCCTTTGAAGTCGGCATTCACTGAGGTGTCGAACGCTTCTTTGGTATAAACGTTCTTCGCCACGCAGCAATTTACTTGAGTGTGGCCTTGCGTGGTATCAAAGAAGTAGTTCGACAAGGCGACCATTTTACTACGATCCAACCCCTTCTCCATTTCACGCTTCTTGATCAGAACCGGAATGTAAATCTGCTCTGCGCCACGCCCTTGGTGAGTAGGAATAGTCAGCTCATAGCCGAAGATATCTTTCACCGCATTCGACAGTGCATAGTAACTGCGACTGCCGCTGTAGGCTTCATCACCCATCAACATCGCTGCTTGCATACGTTGTGTGATTGAACCCGTACCGCTGTCGGTCAGCAAATCGATGAACACATCATCACTGTCGAGTAGAAACGGGTTCATGCCCGCTTCGACAATGGCTTGTTCACGATAGGCGCGAGTTGTTCTTTTTACTGGCTCTACGACGCGAATACGAAACGGTTCTGGTAGATGTTTGAAATTTTCCATAATAGTACCTTTCAAAAATTCAGCCTAAGGCGAAAAAGCCAAATTCATTATTTTTAGATGTCACGGGTCATCACCATTAATTTCATTTCACGCACGATCACACTCGTGATAATTACGATAAAAATTAATAGTTAGAAATAAATTATTTAATCAATGACGTATTGATTAGACTCCAATTAATAATATCTAAGAGACAAGATATCCATGCATAAAAACAAATACTAAACGCATGAGTTACGAGATGTCTTAAAGACGAAATTAATAGGATTGGGCAAAGCTCATGGGCTCTGCTGGCGCGTGACGCCTAGAGGGTACTACTCTGAAGAAAGGTGGAACGAGAGCTGATGATCTAAAGTATACCAAGCTAACAAGGTTAGCCATGTTGTTGATTGCCATTTCAGATACATGTTCACAATATATCCCTACGTTGAAATCAAGGTGATCCGAAATTTAAATATAGTGCAATTGTTTTATAAATACAGCGAAAGAAAGTATAAATGTGATCAATATTTAGAATGAAAATTAAATACCATAGCGTGTTATATAAACTGTGAATATCGTCAGTTTATATACTATTAAACTAGTTCGCGGAATTAACTAGTGCCGACAAATAACTGTAGTGATACGGAGTTGCGGTAATAGAGGATTAATTATAACTAATGGTAAATAAAACAAGCTCTGATAATCACTGAGTTTCGTTAACTTCTTCTTCAGCTTCATCAGAGCTTGGTTACCAGTTCTGTTAGATCGGGTTACTTCTTCTTAACTACTTGTTTAATCGCCATTTCAGCTAACTTCGGTGTTGCGGCTTTCAATGCACTTGGTGCCACCTTCTTACCGGCTTTTACCGCCTTGTTCAGCTGTCCTTTAACCGACGTCCCTCTTTTCATTGCTTCAAAACGTTGGCGATTTCTCTGCACGTTATTTGCGTCAGCGATACGCTCGAGCAACGTCTGCCTTAAAACATCTAAACCAAACTGCGCCTTTTCAGGAGCAATCGCCAGTGGCAATGCAATATCGGTTTGCAGCAGTGTTTGATTGTATTCGAGCGCTTGAGCAATGATCTTCGCTTTGGCCGATGTTGGGCTCTCTAAGTCATACGGCGGTTGCCAATCGTCTACAGGCTTTAATCGGTCTACCTGATTAACAACCGAGACAACTATCGGCTTCTTACGTGAGATGTTCTTAGAATCGTCATAGAAAGCATCAAACTTATCTTTCAACTGCTTATCTAAATCACGTGCAGATTGATTAGCTTTAAGTACCCATAACACCACATCGGCTTGAGTCATTTCTTTAAGCATCAAGGCTTCGGTTTTGGCGTTGCCATCAAGCCCTTGAAGATCAACAACTCGAACGTCATTGTCATCGACAAACGCGTTGTAAACGGTTGAAGTATCGGTTGATGGCAGAACATCGACCTCGGCAACCAACTCTTGCTTAAGGGCGTTAATCAGTGAGGATTTGCCCGAACTTGTTTGCCCCACCAACACAATTCGTACAGGCTCTAATTCAGGAGCAAAGCGTTGTTCATCGATTTCAGAAACATCGGACGCTTTCAGCGCGTCATCTTCAATGCTGAAACGCCCGCTGTAGAGGTCAATCGCCACCGCAGCGACTTCATCGAGTAAGGCTTGTTTGGCAGCGTATTGCATGTCATCGATCACGCCTTTAGTCATGGTAGATGTCGCTTGCTCTCGACCTAAATCAGAAATCACCTTAAGTGGATTCAAATATAGGTTTTTAAGGTGGTTACCCCAGATAGCCGCTTTGAAGATCTTCTGCCCTAGCTCACCGTATTTGTCGTAGGCTTCGTAGCCCGCTTTGATGTAAGAAACCTTGAGATACTCAATGCCCGGAATGTGTTCTTTCACCACTAATTTGTAGCGGCGGCTGACCTCTTCGAAGAGTTTTAGGCCTTCAGGAATCGAAAAATCGAGTGATTTTTTATCAAACTTTTTAGCGACAAACTCAAGCACCTCTAAACCGGTTTGGTCTAGGTTGCCCCACTCTATCTCGCCACTTAATTGCTGACGCACGTAGTGTTTCGAGTCGTTCCAAATCAACAACTCAGCTTGGGACCATTCATCGGATGCTTTGACCATCGCATCGTTTACTAACGCATCATTTACTAACACATCATTGGTGTCAGCACTCTTAGGCGATGATTCGGTTTCACCCTCGCTGGCTGGGTTTGCAGACGCATTGCTATCAGTTAGTTGGCGAGAAGAACGGCTAGAAATGTATAAAGGAATGGTGAACACCAAGGTACTCACGGCAATAGCAATCGACATTTCCAACAGATAGCCGTATTTGACGGCCAAAAACAGACCAAAACCCATCATGATGAGGCTTGGGATGATTGCCGAAATCAGCGCAATGCCCCAACGCCCGCTCGATAGGACGGCCAGTAATCGAAATAGGTTTCTAATTTTCTTCATAGCCCGACGCCGCCTTACCTTTTTTCAGGGATTCTTTGTAGATCTTTTGCATCTCTTGTTCAGACACTTCTTCGCCTTTGTTCTTATGATAGAAGTAAAAACAAGCCGCTCGACCTAAACCATAGCTGGTGCCGAAACTCATGGCCGCAGCTGCAACCGCGCCGACCGTTTGACCATAAACCGGAATCAACTTTATCAGCTGTCGAGTTCCGAGCTTCATGCCATATTGCACTGCAAAGCTGCTTCCCAAAGTGCCTATTAGCTCACTGAAGACTCTCTTGTTCCACGCAACCCCATATTGATTGGCTAAGCTATGAAGCATTTTCGCTTGAATCGCAGGCACCGACACCAAACCAACACCCGGAATCAGGTCACTCGCCGCGGCACTTCCTGCATACCAAAGCACTTCGTTTTCTACTTGGTCAAAGTTGGCTTCTTCTTGGGTGGAATGCTCTTTGTCTTGCACCATCATGCCAATAACAGGAAGCATATTAGTCAGCTGTTCAATCAAGGCTTCATAATTGTAGATTGAGCCTCCATTGTTGCTCACGTCATCCGTTTCGAAATCCACCGCGACGGATTCAAAGCTCTTACCCAAAATTTTTTCTACTTGGTTGATGTTGAACTGAATCTGCCTCGCACGGTCTGTTTCATTGGAAGACAGCACCGCAGTATGAACAAGCAACAAGTGTTTGATCTTCTTCCGTTTCTTAATCTGTTTTAGAGCCGCAAGCACAGCGGATTGTTCAGGTTCGTCGGCTTTCATCACAACGACTAACGCATTACCTGCCTGACCAATCTCTTCCAGATCTTCTTTCGCATCGTAATTCGCTTCACTTAGGCCTCTGGTATCGAGAAAGCGCATCACCGGTTTGTCTTGTGGGAATTCATAAGACATTGCCGTCATGGTGCACGGAGCAAAACCATTTCCAACTTCAACCGAAGAGTCACCCGTGACCGCCTGAATAAACGATGACTTACCCGCCCCCGTCTTGCCTAACAGCCACAATGTAGGAAGATGCTTGCGCTGATATTCATGGGCCTGAGTAAGGTCTGGGTTCTTACTCGGATTGATGAAGTCTTTTATTTGATCAAACATGTTTAGAGTAACGCTCACTTGATGTTGAGATTCGGGTTGATGACAAAGCAATACTGACTTATATAATCACAAATCATATTAAACTTATGTTTGTTCAGTCGCACAGGTTTACAATGCCTAAACACTTGTTTTATTTACGCGCTCCTTTTTGATAGACGATTTTTTATACGTGCGGGTATCATCGTATTGATTCATGTACCTAACGAACATCAACAAACACAGAGAGCTCAAAGAGAAGTATGGAACAAATTTATTTAGCTGGTGGCTGCTTGTGGGGCGTACAAGAATTTATTAAGTACGTTCCTGGCGTTATCAGCACAGAAGCAGGCCGTGCTAATGGAAATGCCCAGTTAGCAGAAAACTGGACGGTACAAAGCGATTACGATGGCTACGCAGAGTGCGTACAAATTGAATTTGATCCAAGCATCACGTCAGTAACGATTCTGATAGAACACTTGTTTGAGATTATTGACCCTTACAGCGTCAATAAACAAGGTGTCGATGTGGGAGAGAAATACCGAACAGGCGTATACAGCACTGATGCGAAACACTTAACAGAAGCTAAACACTATATTGCTTCAAGAAATGACGCCGACTGTATCGCTGTTGAGGTGTTGCCATTGACCAACTATGTTGCCAGCGACGACATCCACCAGCATCACCTAAGCCACTTCCCTGAAGATCACCACTTATGCCATATCCCTTGGGATCTGCTGCATAAATACAAACCTTAGGCTCAAGTACTTATCGATGGCTCGATTTCACCATCAAATCGAAAATCAAATAAAGTTCCCCAATACGACACACCAATAGTGAAAACTTGAAAACCAGTAATAAGTACTGACAGCCGTTCGGGAAAATGGAATGCTTTTAACACACCGATTACATTTTCCCCGTCCATTAAAAAGGTGTCATTATGAAGAAATACGTTCCAATCTTAATTGCTCTTAGTACGGTATCTTCTATGAGCTATGCGGCCACCAGCGAAGATGCTGTTGACTACTTACAGATGCGCAAAGGCGTGGCTTACCAAGTAAACCACTCAAAACCCTTTACCGGTCAATTTGAAGAGAAGTTCGATAATGGCCAAATCGCGACCCAGGCTCAGTTTGCCGATGGCCTAGAACTTGGCTTAGAAACCAACTGGTATCCAAATGGTCAAGTCGCTTCTAAAGTGAACTACGTCAAAGGTGAACTGCAAGGTAAAGCCGAAACCTGGTACCCCAATGGGCAGAAAAAAGCAGAGCTCAATTATAAAGACAATGAACTGTCGGGTGTTGCTTCTCGATGGTATCCAAATGGCGAACAAAGCCTAACGGCAGAATACAGTGACGGACAAAAAGATGGGCTGGTAACGGATTACTATCCAAATGGCAACAAAGCTAGCCAAGCGAAATTTGACGAAGGCGAAGTGGCAAACGGGAAACTCACTCGCTGGAATACTAACGGTGACAAGGTTGAAGAACTGACCTTCAAAGACCACAAAGTCATATCTAAACAAGTGTGGATGCCTACCCAAAGCTAGTTCTGTACATGCTAACTTTATATAACCAACCCTATATTAAATAGTTCATAGAGCTCATCTATATAGGGTTAATCATTATCAAAACGAGCATTCATGTAACTGTGCATGAATAGGTGTTGAAGAAGAGTTTCTGATCCACAACTCTTTGAAATAAATTGTTTTCGATTTATACCGTAACAAAAAATAGGCCAGCATTGCTGGCCTATTTCGTTTGGTTTTATGGTTCGCCTTTAGTTTAATCGTTAGATTCTAATACCTAGGGCGCGTTAACCGTGAGTGATGACATTCTGTTGCACTAACGCATCCAAAATATCTGACGGCATGGTGCCACTTAGCGTTAACTGAGGAGCAAGGTCTTCAACCACGATCACTTGCTCTGTGGTACCCAAACCATCAGGGTTGATGGTTAGCTCTACATCATTTCCATCCACTTTTGCATCGATATGTTGTAACAGCGTCGTCATGTTTACAGTGGCATCCTTCAGTTCCGGCAACACCTCTCGTAGGTCAATCTGATCGCCTTCAGATAGATTGAAATCGGTAATGGTGTCTTCAACGCCATCTTCAATATTGAGCCATACAAACGAATCCATACCATTGCCACCGGTTAGAATATCGGAACCGCCACCACCAATGAGTGTGTCGTTACCATCACCGCCAACCAGCGTATCGTCACCCGCTCCACCTACAAGTCGGTCATTTCCAGTACCGCCAGTGAGGTTGGTATCAAAGTTACTCGCTAAAAGTTGCACATCGTCTGTTTCAGAAGACAGATCGAGATCTATTGGATTGGCAACAATATTGAGATTCAGATCGATGTTTTGAGATATCGCAATATCGTTGTTGTCCGCCTCTTCAGATACCGCCTCAACTTTCAAGGTGTAATTACCCGGGGTTAACGGTTTACCTAATGATGACTGCTCGACCAATCTGAGACTATCAATCGCATCAGCCGTCGCTATCCAAGTGTCACCCACCAGCGAAACCGTCCCAACATCACTGGTTACATCAACACCGTCCGGAACATCACTTATCTTCAACGTTAACTCTTCAGTAATGTCCGTCAATGCAGCGACAATTCCAACTAAAGCGACTCCACTATTAGCGACCACAGATGAGCTGGTCGTAATATTTCTCACATAGTTGAATGCCGGATCAATAGACAAGGTTGGCGCATTCGCCACTGGTGTCACCGCGATGTTATAAACCACTGGCGCAGTTTCAATCGCGATACCAGAAGGGTTACCGCTGTCTTTGGCGATGACTTCCAATCCAATGCTATTGGTTGGAGACAAGCTCGCATCGAGGTAAACACCACTTGGACTGGTTGGCGTATCAATCAGAGCATTCAAATCGTTAAGAGTACCGACTAAGATGATCGAACCGGTGTTGTTGCCGTTAACCATCACAGTCGTCCCTGCTGGGAGTGCTACATTCAATGTGCCGTAATCCACTGTCAGCGTGACTGTCATTAAGTCATTAGCATAGGAATCAACATAATCGGGGTCAGTGACATTAATGCCACTCAACAGCTGACCGGCGTCTTCGTTAATTAAATTAGTGACGTTGTCACCATTAACAATAGGCGTATCGTTAACGCCTTGCACCACAACACTGATTTCTGCTGTATCCGTTAGGAAGTCATCAGCCCCGTTGGTTGTGCCATTGTCTTCCACGGTGTAAATGAATTTAACGTCGCCATTGTAATCATCGGCTGCTGTGAATACCCAATATGGGCCGTTGATCGAGTTGTCATCCGCACCACCGACATTTTCGAACTTCTGAATCTGTCCCTGACCTTGGTCGATAACGACTCCAGTCACGGTAATAGCATCGCCCTCAGGATCAGTCGTCGCTGCAATCAGGTCTTCAGCTTTGATGATCAATTGGCCTTCTTCAAGCATGGTACCCAAGTCAACATTGGTTGCCACTGGCTGATCATTCACTTCTGTCACCACAACGCTGATTTCTGCAGTATCCGTTAAGAAGTCATCAGCACCGTTAGTCGTGCCATTGTCTTCTACGGTATAAGTGAACTTAACGTCCCCGTTATAATCATCTGCAGCCGTAAATACCCAGTATGGGCCATTAATCGAGTTATCGTCCGCACCACCGATATTTTCGAACTTCTGAAGCTGCCCCTGACCTTGGTCGATAACGACTCCAGTCACGGTGATGGCATCGCCCTCAGGATCGGTCGTCGCTGCAATCAGGTCTTCAGCTTTGATGATCAACTGACCTTCTTCAAGCATGGTACCCAAGTCAACATTGCTTGCTACCGGTTGGTCATTGACTTCTGTTACTACAAGGCTGATTTCCGCATTGTCTGTTAGGAAGTCATCTACACCGTTGGTGGTACCATCATCGATGATGCTGTAATCGAATTTAACGTCACCGTTGAAATCATCAGCAGCCGTAAATATCCAAAATGGGCCCGTAATCGCAGCGTTATCAGCACCACCAGCGTTTTCAAAGCGCTGTAATTGACCTTGGCCTTGAGTAAGGGTTACACCCGTTACGGTGAGGTTATGATTTTCAAGGTCAGAGCTTGCTGTAATTAAATCACCTTCAACGATAACAAGCTGGCCTTCCTCGGCAATCGAGCCCAGATCAACGTTGTTTGCCACCGGAGCATCATTCACTTCCGTCACCTTAATGGTGAAGGTAGTTTGATTGGTTTGAGCGGTATTCGGATCACCCGCGTCAATCAGACCGTTATTACCACCGTCATCGAGCGTTGCATTGATCGTCACTAACCCACCCTGACTAAGGTAATTCTGGTCTGGGTCTGGTTTGAAGGTCACCGCTCCATTGGTCAATGCCGTATTGATGTCGGCCTCTTTACCCGTAATCACCAGCGAGCCATCAGATTGCAATACAAACGTCACATCTAGAGAGCTTGTAAACTCAAATACGCCCTGTGCTCCCTGCAATGTTTGGTCAATTTCCAACGTCAGTACATACGGTGCATCCGGGTTATCAAAATTAGCGTCTACGTCGTAGATGCTAAAGTTGTCAATCGCCACACCACTTGAGTCTTCTTGCGTTTCAATATTGGTGACATTCACAAACGTTGGTTGATCGTTAATAGGATCAATCACTAAATCAACATCGAAGCTCGTTGGAGTACCTAAGTATTCCGTGTTGTCAGCGTCTGTATCCACAGAGCGAACGGTAATTTGCAATGGCCCATTGATACCAAGCGCATTGCCTGTATCACTATTATGTTCCCCAGAATTGAATACGATCTTATCGAGTGACTGAGCAGGAACATCAAGTGTCCAAAGCTGCGTCGCCGGATCGTAGCTAGCCAATGTCGTGCCATCAGGATAGAAAATAGAAGCATCTTGAGGCACACCCGCCACTTCAACTCGAAGTGTTTCAGGAGCATTTTCAGTAAACGTCCCACTTCCTGTTGCAGACAGTTCTTTGTCCAAAATAGTCGCATTGATTTCGATATCAATGTTTTGACCTTCATTGCCTGTCACAGAATCGGTTGGGTTGGTATCTACATCATCGCCCACAGGTACCACATGCAGTTTGAAGCTTGGTAGATTTGCCGCCGCAGTAGGCACACCCAACAAAGATTCTTGAGTGAAGACCTCAACGCCAAACTCAGCGGTACCACTGAAATTTTTAGGAGGTAAAATCGACAACTCACTCAAGTCAAATGACAGCCCTGAGGCTTGCGGTAGTTGAACACTCCATTCACCTCCACCGTTGTTCTTTATCGTGTAAGCTGAACCCGAGTCTGCACTCATCAAGAAGCCGTCTGGCACACCTGTAAACTTAACCGAAACAAACTGCTCAGAGCCATCGAGGTCAGTCAATGCAATAGATACTGGCCCTGTTCCAGACAGTGAAATAGGCTGATCTTCATTACCCGTAATCTCAATCACATCAGGGTCACTGCCCGGCCCTGTGACAAGTACATCATCGACAACCGGAACAACATCAAAACTAACACTCGTATTGAAAGTGTCGGAGTCTGCTGACGTGCCTACAGGAGAAGCAGGATCATTATAGGATGCTGTATCTGTCACTGTGCCGCTGACATTAATCTGCACTTGGTTAATATCATTTCCAGTTGGATAATTCGCTATTGCCCTAAAGAGCACGTTATCGAGTGCACCAGCCGCGATTTCAGCTTGATTAAACGTCACAGTTGTTCCTAATGACGCGCCCGTATCGTCATAGAATGCCCCTACCGAAGGATCATCCAAGGTCAAGGTAATGGACGTAAACTCTTCTTGACCACCTTCTAAACCTGAAACTTGATCCGAAATGGTCGAGTTGAAGTCGAGCTGAATATAGGTGTCTTCGTAACCCACTGGATCTTGTCCAGCCTGGCCGTCGTTATCAACAGGATTGAAGAGATCATCAAGAGAGCCTACAACATTAACTTCAATTGTTGGGTCCGTTTCTGCATCTGGTGCTACCTTAATAACCACCTCTGTGTCTAACGTCTTCTCATCACCCGATAGAAGGTCTTTAGTCACGATCGAGATTGGCAACCTAAAGTCACCAGAATAGTCTGCAGGTAAATTGAGCAGCAACCCAGCAAAGTCTGTTGAAACACCCTGTTCTACGGTTGTCTCAAATACATATTTTCCGTTAACGAAATCGATATCACTATTGCCAGATACGCTGATTGGGAATGTAACTTCATTTGGCGTTCCTGGATTTATAGTGATGCTGTCGTCGATAACAATCGTTACTTGGTCAGTCGAGTCGTCTTCACCCGAGAAGGTAATCAAGCTATTTAATGCTATACCAAGATCGAGTTGTGTATCTTCAATGGCATCAATAACACTGTCTGGCACTAGAGCAATGTCAGCAGCAACTTTATCTGGGGCTGTCAGCACTTCAGGATAAGAAAGAGTGACCTCTCCCGTACGTTGCACTTGAGCAGACGTCTCATTGTTAGCATCACCAGGATCTGATACCAAGGTGAAAATTGTCATCTTGATATCATTGAAATCAGTAACGACATCATCTGCATCATTGGCAGGGGTGAAATCTAGCCCACGAGGAGCACTGACGCTGAAGGCATCTTCATTGGTTACAACCCAACGGCCACCACCTTCGTATGCAGCCCCGTTAACGACGAGTTGTCCCAACACTTCATCAGACAGCGCACTTCCGTCGGTATTAGTTAACTGGACTATCACTTCATCGACTTGTTCTTCTACTGTGCTTAAATCTGTTTCTTGGTATCGGACAACGTATTCATCCGAAATTGATGTGTTATCACTGTTCGTTGTAAATTTAATTACGCCATTAGCATCAGCCGTAATCGTAGTGAGATCTCCAGTGCCATTTTCGTTTGAAACAACAATCTTGTTGTCGGCATCTCCAGGTTCAACAACCGGTCTTACACGCACATCAATCGAGCCCGTGATTGTCGCTGTTGCAATCCCCTGACCAGGATCAGTTGCATCAACATACTCATGATCTCTTTCTTCAATCATGACAACCGTATTAAGCGTAAAGTCGGTGCTCGAATCTTGAGCTGGCGTTATCTGGATAAAGTTATTGTTCAGCGCGATCTGAGTAAAGTCTTCTGCCGTCTGACCACTCTTCGGAGTGATGGTTAAAGTACCTGCAGCGGCATCGTAAGCCCATGTAACATCGCCATTAACCACAACACTTTCAACATCATTCGGAATGTCACTGATGACTATCGAGGTGAAATGTTCATCATCATCAATATAATCAGTGCCCTCTGGATGCCAATCAATGTTGATCGCGGTATCTTCATCACCATTAGTAACCGTGTTGTACGTCGCAGAAGTATCGATTTTAGGTTCGACTAGCACTCGAATTTCTTGATCGAACGTAAGCGTGTGACCATCGTTCTCAGTCACAATCACTTTACCTTGAATATGAATATTCTCAGTTGAAGAGTCCACAGGTCTGATACGGATCCCTGACGTTTTACCCGCCTCAGTAATATTAGCTTCATAGATAGGTTTAGATAAGTCAGGGCTACCACCCGGCCCGGTTTCGTAACCGACAAAGTTAAGGTCAATAACCGTACCGTCCCCATCCTCCAGAATTACGCCATCAGGAATACCCGAAAGGATAACGGTTATGGATTCTGAACCATCGTCCGGTAATGGTGTGGTGCCAGTCTCCGGTTTTCTCTCACCCGACAATACGGTGAAATCAAGCTCGGCATAGCTATCGCCATTTTGGCTCTCTTGAATCGTCGTTTGCACACCATTTACTGAGCCGTCTGTAATAGCACTCCAAGCCGTGCCATTCGTTCCGCCATAAGGAGTATCAGCAACACCTTTCACCTCAACATTAACCGTTTTAGTCCCCAGGATTTCTTCATCGACTTGAGCACCCGTTGATAGGTTTGCAGTGTCTTTGACTACGCCCGTTACATCGAAGGTGAAATCTACATTGCTGTGTTTGGTTGGAACAACCTCAACGTTTGCTAAATCGGAATACGCTATTTCTTGGTAATCGATACCATTAATAGTGACCGTTGGAACGACATTCGTGGTCCCTAGGAAATAGAGCACCGCACCTTCAGTAATATTGCTGATACGAACAAACAACTCTTCAGAGCCGTCAGCGTCCACCGAGCCGTTCATGGTGATCACTTCGTCCAGCGTGAAGGCATCTTTGTTAGCCAGAGGACCGATATAATCTGGATCATCAATGTTGTCTTCGTTAATACGAATCCTGTTAACACTGAAGGTTCCCGGATCGGCATCGGCAGTCACATCAATGATAATATTCTGTTCGACAGAGCGAGCAGTTGTCTTATCGTTTGCTCCACCATTCGCCGAGTCATCGTATGGGTTGAGTGCCTCTTCTGTAATGGCTGTCGCTTTGAATTCAATTTGCCCAGAGAAGTTATCGATTGGGTTAACCACAGTGCTATTAATATCTGCAGCAGCGATAACGTAAACACCATTAACTGGTGTTAAAACATTGCCGCTTTGATCAAGTAATTCAAACTTGCCGTCGCCTTGAACAGCTTCAAGCTCATAAGTGATGGTTTCCGTTTGGCTATTGTCTTGTGACTCTGCATTCAACTGCAGCGTGACATTGTCTTCATCTTCATTCACTTGATATTGATACGTGCTATTGGCGTCATCCCAAGTCGCGATGTCCGCCACCGCTTCAATTTCGATTCTGAAGTTTGAATTGATAGTGTGATCCAGTGAACCATTGTTATCAATTTCGAGTTCATAGCGAACTCGGCCACCAGTTTCATCTGAACTAGCGTGTTGATCAGGGACGAAAAATAGGTTTTCTATCGTCGCGATAGTTTGTCTTGGTTCATTCGGATTTGGAGCAAAGCTTTGTTCGAGTTGAGGAGGACCAAATATAATGCTGCCATTTGGCTGAGGCACTAATTCAATGTACTTAGAGCTAACACTATCAAAGTAATAAAAAGTACCTTGATGACTGTCACCTCCATTCGGGCTTTTAATCGTCAACTGCCCAATAGATTCATTGTTATCTTGGTCGTATAAGTTAACTTGCAGAGCAACTTGCGCTGGCGCATTAGGCAGACCACTTTGGTTATCTTGATCATTCTCAAAAGCGGGTTCATCACCCGATGCATAAGGTATCGTTAAATCTCTACCCGCATCCTCAAACGTAGTCACTTTCAGCGAGATAGCTGACGAATTTCGATCTGTAATAGTGATATCTAATGGTGTTTCTGATGTATCTAAATCCCCATCTGTTGCAATCACATTAATAGAGAAATCTATTGTCTCACCGTTATGCTCTAGATAACTGTTAGCTCTAAACTCAACCTCACCATTTGAGTTAATACGCAATCGACCAAGTTCACGGGTATCAACACCTCCATTGTTCTGCTCGTATACTCGAACCTCTTGACTACCATTGTTTAAATCGAAACCATCACTGTAAGGCCCACTATTTCCTGTACGGAAAACGATATCAGCGCCATTGCTAGTAATACCTTCAATTCGACTCAGAACAGCACCATCAGCACCCACATCCGTCGCATTGGCAAACATGTCGACTTTGGAGTTACCATAGCCCTGACCTTCAAGACGAGTAATCGACTGGGTTGTCACCAGTGGAACATCATCAGTCACGGTAATTTTCAAATCGATAGCATTCGACTGGTCTTGGTCGAAATCTTCGGCCACGACAGAGAAATCAAGCTCTATGGTGTTTTCATCCGTGCCATCAGGGTGTTTAAGTGGTTTGAACAACTCAAATTGATAACTGTTATTTGAGGTATCAAAAATGATTTCAAACACAGGCTGATTGCTGGTTACCGTCTGAGCAACATAAGTGAAGGTTGTGCCGCTTTGTGAAACAGGCAGCCACTCTAAGCTTTCTCCATCAGAGGTTAAGCCCGCGATAACTAAGTCTTCATCGATCAGTTCATACTTAACAACGCCATCGGCACCTTCATCAACCGTGAATAGTCCGTTAATAAAGGTATCTTCGGATTGATCCGAACCAATCCCAGCAAGATCATCTTCATCAACAACCGTTTCACCTGTTGGCGCACTCATTACTGGCACATCATCGAGCACTTCGATTGGCAATACATATTGATTAGAGTCATCACCGTCACCATCAACCGCAACGACATCGAATGGAATCGTTAAGGTATTGGAATTCGGGCTTGTTGGATGATTTAGAGGACCTAACAACGTAAACGTATAAGAGCCGTCATTCGCTAACGCGAGCGTGAAGATAGGAGTACCGCTTGTCGTCGTACCTTGATAGGTGGTTGTGTTCGCGGCTCCTGTGACTTCTGTAATAGAAATCGCTTCAGTTCCAGAGGTCAATGTCGCTTCAAGCGCAGAGATATTGCGCAGTTCGTAAACCTCTACTTGGTCAGCACCTTCTGTGGTAACAAATGCACCTGTCGCTTGTGAAACCACAGAGCCCAAGTCATCTTCATCAACCACAAACGTACTCGCAACCGTCGTATCAGTTATGACTGGCACGTCATCAGTAATAGTAACCGTAAGAGGTTTCATCACAGAATCGGTATTGTCTTGGTCGACTGCGATCACTGGTAAAGTGAAGATTTGATCGTTGTTGCCTTGCACAGGCAGATGATCGAGCTCTTCCAATAAAGTGAACGTGTATTCGCCTAGCACCACACTACTAAAAGTGATAGTGAAAATATCGGTTTGGACACCACCACTTTCAACGTAACCAATATAATGATCGCTATTTAGAGGATCTTCTTTTAACTGAACCACCAAACCATCCGCTTTCAAATCGCCCGACGTGTTGAACTGGGTGGTATCAATACGGAAATGACTCACATCATCACTTCCCGCTGTGAAAGTAATCGTTTCAGTTTGGCTCACAGGTAAGCTCGGAGATGAGCCATCCACAAGATTCGCTTCTTCCAATGCAACCGTTGGTACCGTATCAATTACCGGTGGAGCACCATCTGAAATCGTCAGTGTCACAGTCGAAGTGACAATATCGCCGTCTTTATCTTCTGATGTCACGGTAATGGTCTTAACGATGTCACCACCGGAATGATCCAGATTTCGATTCGGCTCAAAGCGCATATCACCTTCAAGCGTGATAAACAGCGAACCTTCCGTAAATACGAACTCTTGCTCACCAGTATTGCTTTGCACCAGAGATTCTTCAGGCTGACTACCATAAGTAAATTTGGTTATGGTGGCGCCATCGGCACTTTGTGCAGGCATCACATCAAATGTCGTTGTGGTAGGCGTGCCCGTACTTGGCTCTGTGATGCTAAGAGCACCAGATTGCATCAATTGAACGTCATCACTGATGGTCACAGAAAGCGGTTTAGACGTTGAAATATCGCCATCGGTGTCTTGTGCATACACAGACAAATCAAAGCTGAGATCGTTGTTTCCTAATCCGTCTACATGATCCAAACGCTCTAACAAAGTAAACGTGTACTCACTCGGGTTGGTGTTATCAAATTCTAGAGTGAAGATAACTTTCTCAATACCCGAGCCATCCGTTGTGAATGCTATGTAGTCACCTGAACCAGCAGGCTCTTCACGCAAGCTCAACTCAAGGCCATCAGACTTCAATACACCGCTGTTATTAAACAACCCTACTTCGACGACAATTTTCTCGATGTCATCACTGCTTGCAAGTGAAGTAATGGTTTGGGTCACGCTGACTGGGCTGCCACTCGGCGTTGAACCATCAGCCAGTAAGCTTTCAGACAAGCTAACACTCGGCACTACATTCAACGTTGGTCCATCACCATCAACGATAGTGAGTGTGACCGTTGAAGAGGAAATATCCTTATCAAAATCAGATGAAGTAAATTCAATCAGCTTAACAATGTCGCCTGCAGAGTGGTCAAGATTACGATTTGGTTCAAACCTCACATCGCCATCCAAAGTGACAAACAGCGAGCCTTCAGTGAAAACAAATTCCTGCTCACCGCTGATGTTTTGATTCAAAGTAATCGCAGCTCCACCGTCATAGGTGAACTGTGTAATGGTTGCCCCATCAGCACTTGGCGTAGGCAAGACATCAACGGTCGAGGTAGTTGGTGTGCCAGTATTTGGCTCTGTGATGGTTAACGTGCCATCTTGCATTTGTTGGAGGTCATCTTGAATGATGACAACAACATCACGCTTAACTGAGTCATCACCATCAGTATCAACTGCATAAACAGGCAAGTTGAAGTTAAGGTCGTTATTGAGAGCGCCATCAACGTGATCGAGTGCCTCAATCAGCGTGAAGGTGAACTGACCTTTATTGACACTATCAAAATCAATGGTGAATACATTGGTTACGTTACCCGCCCCATCATCAGTAAATCCGATGTAATCGCCAGGTGAAGCAGGATCTTCTTTTAGCTGAACAACAAGACCATTTGATTTAAGTACATCACCAGGGTTGAATTCATTGGTCGCAATTCTAAAGTGGCTTAAGTCATCACTACCCACGGTGTAGGTAATGGTTTGTGTTGAACTCACCGCAGAACCACTCGGCGTTGAGCCATCTGCTAGGTTCACTTCCGATAAGTTCACGCTAGGAACAACATCGATTACCGGATCAATACCATCTTGGATCGTTAATGTGACATCCGCGGTATCAGTATCGTTGTCAAAGTCGCTGGTCGTTACAACAATCGTTCTAACAATATCACCCGCTGAATGATCCAGATTTCGATTTGGCTCAAAACGAACTTCGCCTTCAATCGTGATGTACAGTAAACCATCGGTTACGGTAAACACCTGCTCTGTCGATACATTCGGATCTAACGTGACAGCTGTACCACCATCGTAAATAAATTGGGTGACCTTTGCGCCATCAGCACTTTGAGTCGGCATAACATCGATGATTGGCGTAGTTGGTGTGCCCGCCACGAGATCAGCCAGTGAAGGCTCAACAATATTCAATGACCCGTCTTGTACACCTTGTACATCATCAGTAATGGTCACTGTCATTGGTGACATTGCAGACTCATCACCATCGGTATCCACTGCTAAAACAGGTACATCGAAGTTTAAAGTGTTGTTCTGCAAGCCATCCGCATGGTCTAACGCTTCAAGCAGTGTAAACGTGTATTGACCTAAATTGGTGCTTGAGAAACTGATCGTGAAGACGTTGGTTTCTACATTAGCACCATCTTTTACAAAGCCAATGTAGTTACCAGAGTTCGCTGGCTGCTCTTTAATCTCAACCTCTAAGCCATTCGACTTCAAAGCCCCCGAAGTATTGAACTGAGCAGGGTCAATTCTGAAATGACTAACATCATCACTACCCTCGGTATAGGTAATCACTTGAGTCATCGATACTGGATTGCCCTTTGGCGCAGAGCCATCAGCCAGATCGACCTCAGAAAGACTCACACCAGGAATGACGTTGATGATTGGTAGATCGCCATCGGTAATGGTTAGCGTTACTGTCGAAGTCACCACATCACTATCAGAGTCGCTTGAACTGACGACTATCGACTTGACGATATCCCCGCCCGAGTGATTAAGGTCGCGGTTCGGTTCAAAGCGCACATCGCCTTGCAGCGTGATATAGAGCGAGCCTTCAGCAACCACAAACTTCTGCTCTCCCGTATTACTCTGGTCAAGCGTAAACACTGTGCCGTTGTCGTAATTGATTTGGGTGATGGTCGTACCGTCTGCGCCTTCTTGATCAAGAACATTCACAGTCGTGGTTGTCGGTGTGCCCGAGGCTAAATCAGCCACAGTCGGCTCTTCAATGCTGAGAGCGCCATCCACCATGACTTGAATGTCATCGGTAATCGTTACAGCCAGAGGCGACATCAGAGAGTCATCACCATCACTATCGACCGCGTACACAGGCAAGTTGAACGTTAGGTCGTTATTACCTTGAATTGGTGTGTGGTCAATCGCTTCTAAAAGAGTGAAGGTGTATTCACCTAAAGTCGTGCTGCTAAATGCAAGTGTGAAGACCGTGGTTTCTACATTTGAATTGTCGGTGGTGAAGCCAATGTAATTACCCGATCCCGCAGGCTCTTCTCGAATCTCAATCACAAAGCCATCAGATGTCAGGGTACCGCCAGTATTAAACTCACTCGGCTCTAAGCGGAACTTTTCAACATCATCACTTTGATTCGTGAACGTGATGGTTTCTGTTTGGCTAACCGCACTACCACTTGGTGATGAGCCATCAGCCAGATCCGCTTCTTCAAGTGCCACACTCGGAACAGCATCGATAGTCGGGTTATCGCCATCGGTTATGGTCAAAGTAACGGTTGCTGTCACCGGATCGTTATCAAAGTCATTGGATGTCACGACTATCGACTTAACAATGTCTTCACTAACGGAATGGTCTAAGTTACGGTTGGGCTCAAAGCGCATCTCACCTTGAAGGGTGATGTACAACTCACCTTCTGTGAAACTGAATTGCTGTTCGCCTACGATGCTCTGATCCAACGTTTTAACGATGCCACCAAAAGAAAACTCAGTAACCGTTGCACCATCAGCACTTTGGTTTGGCATTACATCAATGGTATTGGTTGTTACCGTGCCATCAACCAGATTTGGCTCAACGATATCTAGAGTGCCATCTTGCATGATTTGAACATCATCACCGATGGTTACATTAAGTTGAGACACCAAAGAATCATCGCCATCGCTGTCTACCGCATAAACCGGAAGATCAAAGCTCAGATCATTGTTTGCTAGGCCATCCACATGGTCTAACGCTTCCAATAAAGTAAAGGTGTATTCACCAAGGTTCGTGGTCGAGAAGCTAATCGTGAACACCGGAATTTCAGCATTTGAACCATCAGTAATGAAGCCGATATAAGTGCCAGGATTAGCAGAATCTTCTTTTATCTCTACCGCAAACCCATTCGATTTGAGAGCACCGCCGGCATTGAACTCGGTTGGTTCAATGCGGAAACTGGTCACATCATCACTTTGACTAGTAAAGGTAATCGTCTCAGTTTGACTTACAGCACTACCACTTGACGCTGAGCCATCAGCAAGGTTGCTTTCAGACAGAGTAACGCTTGGCACCGTATCAATGGTCGGGATATCACCATCGGTAATCGTCAGGGTGACGGTAGAGGTCACTGTATCCTTATCGAAATCGCTTGAGGTGACCTCGATCTGTTTCACGATATCTCCACTAGTATGGTCGAGATTACGATTCGGCTCGAAGCGAACGTCACCTTGGATAGTGATATACAGTGAACCTTCAGCAACAACGAACTTCTGCTCACCAGTATTGTTCTGGTCAAGCGTTAATACAGCCCCGCCATCATAAGTGAATTGCGTGATGGTCGCACCGTCTGCCCCTTCTTCATCAAACACATTAACGGTCGTTGTTGTCGGTGTTCCCGCCGCTAAATCAGCAACCGTCGGCTCGACAATATTTAGAGCCCCATCTTGCATGATTTGAACATCATCACCGATGGTCACATTCAACTGTGACACCAATGAATCATCGCCGTCGCTGTCTACCGCATAAACAGGAAGGTCAAAGCTCAGATCGTTGTTCGCTAAACCATCCACATGGTCTAACGCTTCCAATAAAGTGAAAGTGTATTGGCCTAGGTTAGCACTAGAGAAACTGATCGTGAACACGTTGGTTTCGACGTTCGAACCATCAGTCACAAAACCGATATAGCTACCTGGTGTGCTTGGGTCTGCTTTTAGCTCAACCACCAGCCCATTTGATTTGAGCGCCCCACCAACATTGAACTCTGTCGGTTCAATACGGAAACTCGCCACATCATCACTTTGATTAGTGAAGGTAATCGTCTCTGTTTGACTTACTGCAGCACCGCTTGGCGTAGAACCATCACTCAAATTAGTTTCGGATAAAGTAACACTCGGGACATTATCAATCGTTGGGATGTCACCATCAGCAATAGTCAACGTGACCGTAGAAGTAACAACATCATTATCTGAGTCGCTTGAAGTCACAACTATCGACTTAACGATGTCTCCACTTGTATGGTCGAGATTACGGTTTGGTTCAAAGCGCACATCACCTTGCAGCGTGACATAGAGCGAACCTTCAGCAACCACAAATTTCTGCTCTCCCGTATTGCTCTGGTCAAGCGTAAACACTGTGCCGTTGTCATAATTGATTTGGGTGATGGTCGTGCCGTCAGCCCCTTCTTGATCAAGAACATTCACGGTCGTGGTTGTCGGTGTGCCCGTGGCTAAATCAGCCACAGTCGGCTCTTCAATCGTAAACGCGCTATCTGCCATGACCTGGATATCATCGGTGATCGTCACTGCAAGAGGCGACATTAGAGAATCATCGCCATCGCTATCGACTGCGTACACTGGCAAGTTAAACGTTAGGTCGTTGTTACCTTGAATTGGTGTGTGGTCAATCGCTTCTATCAGCGTAAAGGTGTATTCGCCTAATGTCGTGCTACTAAATGCTAGTGTGAAGACTGTGGTCTCGACATTTGAATTGTCGGTGGTGAAGCCAATGTAGTTACCCGATCCCGCTGGCTCTTCTCGAATCTCAATCACTAAACCATCAGATTTTAGAGTACCGCCAGTATTAAACTCACTCGGCTCCAAGCGGAATTTTTCAACATCATCACTTTGGTTGGTAAAAGTGATGGTTTCTGTTTGGCTAACCGCACTACCATTCGGGTTCGAACCATCACTCAGATGAGTTTCAGATAAGCTAACCGTTGGAATAACATCAATGGTTGGGATATCGCCATCAGTGATGGTCAGTGTAACCGTTGAAGTAACCGAATCTTTATCGAAGTCACTTGAGGTCACCACAATCGACTTCACGATGTCTTCGCTCGTGGTATGGTCGAGATCGCGGTTTGGTTCAAATCGCACCTCACCTTGCAGCGTGATGAACAACTCGCCTTCAGTGAAACTAAACTGTTGCTCGCCAGTATCATTCTGGTCAAGCGTTCGAAGTTGACCGTCATAGGTGAACTGAGTAATCGTCGCGCCATCTGCACTTTGATCCGGCATTACATCGATAGTATTCGTTGTAACCTTACCGTCAGCCAGATTAGGCTCAACAATATCTAATGTGCCATCTTGCATGATTTGAACATCATCACCGATAGTCACATTAAGTTGCGAGACCAATGAGTCATCGCCATCGCTGTCTACCGCATAAACTGGAAGATCAAAGCTTAGATCGTTTTTATCTAGGCCATCCACATGGTCCAACGCTTCCAACAAAGTAAAGGTGTATTCACCAAGAGTGGTGGCCGAGAAGCTAATCGTAAACACTGGTATTTCAGTATTTGAACCATCGGTAATGAAGCCGATGTATGTGCCCGGATTCGCTGAATCTTCTTTTATCTCTACCACAAAACCATTCGATTTGAGTGTACCACCTACATTGAACTCGGTTGGCTCAATGCGGAAATTCGCCACATCATCACTACCAGCGGTAAAGGTAATCGTATTGGTTGTGTTTACTGTGCTTCCACTTGGTGTAGAACCATCAGCTAGATTCGTTTCAGATAAAGTAACAGGCGGAATAAGATTAATCGCCGGGTTCTGACCATCAGTAATACTTAACTCAAGCGTTGATGTATCAGTGTCCCCATCACCGTCTTCGGCTAAGAATGAAAACTGTTTGATGATAGTTTCGCTACTTGAATGATCGATATCACGAGCAACTTCAAAACTGAAATCACCGTTTAACGAGATAGTGACCACACCCTCTGTAAAACTGAAGGTTTGAGGCGCATCAGGTAGTAAGCTTTGATCTAATGAATAATCAACGCCGTCGTAGTTGAATGATTGAATTGTCGAACCATCCGCACCTTCGAAATTAAACAGGTTATATGAGACAACGGTATCGCCCGCCAAGGTCGGCTCAGTGACAGATTCAACCTTATCGACTAACTCAACAACATCATCTGTGACATTAACGAGAATCTCAGCAGCTTCTGGTGTGTTCGAACCTCCAGATAGTGCAGAGCGGTCGCCATCTGCATCAACGGCATAAATTGGCAATGCAAAGGTCAACAACGCGTCTTCAGCGCCTTGGTGAGAAAGCTCTTCATACAGATTAAATTCGTAGCTGCCTAATGAAGGGCTATCGACTTTAACGTCAAAGACTGTAATTCTCGAACCATTGACCTCAACATAACCTTCGTAAGTTCTTACACCGTTGGTTTCATCAATCAACTCAAGTAGCACAGCCTCGCCATTTGAAACCAAGCTGCCACCAGTATTAAACTCTGCTGGTTCAAGTTCATAATGGTCAATGATATCACTTTCAAAAATGTCCGCGGTGATACTGCCGCTGCCTGAAACTGTCGCCGTGCCCTCTTGTGAGCCGCCAACAATGCCCGCTTCATCAACATCAATACTGTCAACATTAGTGATAACAGGGCTATCACCATCAGTGATGGCAATGTTGATGGTATTGGTTACAACATCTTGGTCAAAATCGGTAACCGTGATTGGTAATGCAAACAAAAGAGTGTCGGAGCTCACTTCTTCGATTGGCTTAAACTGTTGGAAATTGTACGTGCCATCGGTATCAAGCGAGATAGTGAGAACAACCTCACCTCGGCCTTGGATGGACAGAGTAATCGTTGTTCCATCATCAGAAAGTCTGGCAAGCGTGTTTTGATTATCACTAAGCAACCCATCAAACTGGTCCAGAGCACTAACATCAAAGACTGCCGATTGAAGATGATCACTTCCAATAATCGAAAAGGTTCCTTCGATAGCTGCACTACTAGTTTCAACGTTAGTGATAGTCACGCTTTCTGCTGACGGGTCCTCCCAGTCAAACACCGTAACTTGTGCGCTGATTGGTGCTGCTATCGGGTTGCCTGCGGAATCTTCACCTTGAACATCAAAGGCAATATTAATTTGATCGCCAGTATAAGAAACCTGGCCACCACCAATAGAAGGCACATGGTCAATAGGTTGAGAAACTGTTGTGGTCAGCGATAGTTCAATGTTATTTCCAACACTGATAGCTTCAATATCAATGCGTAGTACTTCGTCCGAACCTAGAACACCGACGATAGAATTGGTCGCCGCATCATAAGTGAACGTAACGGGCTGACCACTTGAGGTAATATCACTGTTTAGTTCATTGAGTAGTGAAGCAAGGGATAGTGCTTCTGGAGCGAAGGAATCAGGAGAGAGAGCCAAACTACCAGCAACAATCGTTTCGATAATCGTTAAGGATTGAGGATAGGTATTGCCTGATATCGAGCCTTCATGGAGCTCTTCACTAATAGATTGACCACCAGCTGAACGGGTTATCGTTCTGAACTCTTCTCTGTCTTCATCAACGGTTTGTTCTGCTAGACCAGCGGTCTCAAAGAATGTCGATGGCTGAGTTTCGGTGTAGTTATAATCAATCGTCACAAAGCCAGCATTTGCAGAACCTAATCCGCCACCAGCAGCCGTTGCCTCTAAGATTTGAGTCGGATCCGCACCACCTAAAATGGCTTCTTGAATTGCAGCAAAGTCGTCTTCGGTGAAGGTTTCTGCGTCTGTTTGCTGTAAGTCAAAATTAACCTCACCGGCGACTGGAGCGTCTACCCATGCGGCAGTCTCATCAACACAGCCAACACAATTCTCTCCAACCGGAATCGAATCATTCTGAACGCCTAATACAAGCTCTGACTTGTTGGCCGTAATCACGATCTCATTTTCACGGATGATATCGCCAACTGAAATCTTTCTTGCGCTGCCGTCAGGCTTAACTACGACGACATCTCCACTAGTTGCTTCAACTACCGCAACCTGGCGCGAAACTTCGATATCCATATATCCCCCGTTGTCACAAAGCACTATTCTCTAGAGCTGTGAAAATTATTTGTAATAGCAATTTCAGGTTTTAATTAAACACATATTTAGCTCTCATCAATGGCAATCCATTGTTATGCCCAATCGGCTTGAAAAGAGAGAAGTATTTCACCTGTTTTTTTATAGTTTACTTACCCTTAAGCCTAGTCTTCCCCATAAAAAATGCCATGTCTGTGCGACGAGACGTCTTTTCACAAATCTAGGTATTGTGGCTGGGATTTGAAAACCTGAGTTAAAAGTTAGTAGGATGCTGATTTATATGCAAATAAATGCACAGTGTAATTGCACCTCTTCGTTTTATAAATATATACAGTAATAAGGTTGATAAATCATTAGCGAATATAGGGTATTAATAGAGGTGAGATATGCGTTAACAGCAAAGCAGAGGTAAGTCCCATATTTGAGACAACAGCCAGAGTAAAGATGATGTTTTTCTACCCAGAATCAATTAAACGACTTGCATAAGCAACACCTGATAGCGCATTAATTCATAACAGGGAGAAGCTGCTCATTTCCAACGATGAGTTACTCTATTTGTCCACCACCAAAAATAAAAAAGCCCACTAAGTTGAACCTTAGTGGGCTTTAAAATCAGTATGTAGCGTTACGCTGCTAACAATCAAACACTATGATTTAGCGAGGCGATTTGCAGTCCAAACGTAAAGTAGCTCGAGGGCAATCGTCGCACCAGCTAATGCCGTAATCTCACTTTGGTCGTACGCTGGAGACACTTCTACAACGTCCATACCAACCATATTGATACCCTGTAAACCGCGGATGATTTTCAGAACTTTATCTGAATTCAAACCGCCGCATACCGGTGTACCTGTACCCGGAGCAAAAGCAGGATCCAGACAATCGATATCAAACGTTAGGTAAACTGGCTTATCACCAACAATGCCTTTCACTTGAGCAATGATCTCGTCCACGCTCATGTCGTTCGCTTGCATCGCGTTAATTACGTTAAAGCCGTGACCTTCCTGCTTGTATTCTGTACGAATACCAATTTGCACTGAATGTTCAGGCGAAATTAAACCTTCGTTTGGCGCATGGTAGAACATAGTGCCGTGATCGTAACGACTGCCCTGACTGTAAGTGTCAGTGTGCGCGTCGAAGTGAATCAGAGCCATCTCACCGTACTTCTTGCCGTACGCTCTAAGCAAAGGCAGTGTAATGAAGTGATCGCCACCTAAACCTAACAAAGTTTTACCACTGTTTAGAATCGCATCAGCTGCTGCTTCCAAACGTTGAGTTAGGTCTTCTGCATCACCACAATCAAATACAAGGTCGCCAGCATCAATCACCGAGGTGTGTTCAAATACATTGAAGTCCCAAGGGAATTTTTTGCCTTCCCACGCCAAGTTAACTGACGCACGACGAATCGCATCAGGGCCCATACGAGCACCCGGTCGACCAGACGTCGCCATATCTAACGGCGCACCTAGCACAACCACATCAGCATTATTGTCGATTGGGTTCTGCACCAATGGACGGCGCATAAACGTCATCGCATTGGAATACAGCGAGTAATCTGGTTTCGTAAATAGATCGTTCATTAAAAATCCTCAAGATAGGTATAACCCATCAAGCCTTGCTCTAACTCTTCAAGTACGCTTTGCTGCTCTTGAGCTGGTACTTTAGCCGTTACCAATTCTTTGTAGTTCTGACGAATTAGGTCCATATCAATGTGAACGTAACGCATCATGTCTTCTACTGTGTCGCCTTCGTTGATGTAGTCAATGTTCGCTTCTCCGCTCTCATCAACATTCACCACAACACTGTGCGTATCACCAAATAGGTTATGCATATCGCCCAAGATCTCTTGGTACGCCCCTACTAGGAAGAAGCCCATCAGGTATGGTTCATCTGGGTTCCACGCTGGTACTGGCAAGGTTGTTTCAATGCCTTGACCATCAACATACTGGTCAATCGTACCGTCAGAGTCACAAGTGATGTCCAACACCACAGCACGACGCTCATCCGCATTGTCTAAACCGCTCAGTGGTAATACAGGGAACACCTGATCAATACCCCAAGCGTCTGGCAATGACTGGAACAGTGAGAAGTTCACAAAGAACTTGTCCGCTAGTCGCTCGCTCAACTCATCCAAGATAGGACGGTGGTAACGGTTCTTAGTGCTCATACGAGTGCTTAGCTCGTAGTTGATACGCAAAGACATCTGCTCAGCCCAAGCACGGTGCTGAAGGTTCAGCATACCGGTCGCAAATTGGTTGTGTGCTTCGGCAATATCACTCTGCGTGTCGTTGTAGATCTCAATCAACGCACGGTCATCGTTACCAGCATCGAGCTCTAAGAAGTTCTTCCACATGTTGTTAAGCAACAGTGGTGCGTCTGCTTCTGGCGCTGCCATATCTTCCGGTGAGTAGCTTTCAGTACCAATCACGTTGGTGATCAACACAGCATGGTGCGCAGTCAATGAGCGGCCAGACTCCGAAATAATTACAGGTTGTGGTTGATTGTAGAGCTTACAAATATCCCCGACTGTCATCACGATATTACGAGCGTACTCAAGCAAGCCGTAGTTCATTGAGTTTGAAGATTGGCTGCGCGTGCCGTCGTAATCGACCGCCAAACCACCACCAACATCTAAGAACTTCAGTTGAGCGCCAATATCACGCAGTTCACAGTAGAAACGAGCCGCTTCACTTACACCATTTCTCACATCACGAATGTTCGCCATTTGCGAACCTAGGTGGAAGTGCACGAGTTCAAGAACATCCAGCTGGTCTTCTGCTTTCAAGCGTTCGATAACGGTAAGCACTTGTGATGCAGACAAGCCAAACTTCGACTTCTCACCACCACTTGCTTGCCATTTACCTGCACCTTGAGAAGCAAGACGGATACGTAAACCCAAACGAGGTTTCACACCAAGCGCTTTCGCTTCAGAAAGAACAAGATCAAGCTCAGACAATTTCTCTAGAACGATAAATACCTTGTGCCCTAACTTCTCGCCAATCAGCGCAAGACGGATGTATTCTCTGTCTTTGTAACCGTTACATACGATCACAGAGCTCGCTTTTTGAGCCAACGCCAATACCGCTAATAGCTCAGGCTTGCTGCCCGCCTCTAGGCCTAGCTGCTTCTGCTCTAATTGAGCTTGGCTCGCTAAGATCTCATCAACCACTTCTTTTTGCTGGTTAACTTTAATCGGATAAACAAGTAGGTAACGGTTGTCGTACTGATACTCTTCGATCGCTTGATTAAATGCGTTACAGATATTGTGCACACGCTGATGCACGATTTGAGGAAAACGCACAAGAGCAGGCAAACCAATATTTCTTTGCTCTAACTGTTTTACGATCTTACTTAGTGGGACTTGATGATCCGTTTCGCTCGGTGATACATACACTTCACCGTTATCATCAATGCCATAAAAACCTTGGCTCCAGTGCTTTACATTATACTCAGCACGGATGCGTTCCAAATTAACCGAATTTTCCAATTCTAGAGACCTCACACTATAGGGCCATCGACAGAAGATACCTCTTTGGAATAGCGAGGTATAACCCAACAAAAAGCGTTCAAAAACGATTTGTTGGCTGCATTAACCGATATTATTAAGAGCGAGTCCAACCATTGATATTTGTGGTTACGATTACGTTTTTTTATCGACAGATCGACTTAAAGTGACAGCTAAGGAATTACAAGGTTTTAGGGTAAAAAACAGGCTGAAGCGCATTAAATATAAAGCAATTTCTCACATAAAATTAGGGAGACAAAAAGTGTAGGAACCATAAGATTCTTAGTAAATTGAGTGAGGTTAAGTCAGGGTTGTGACAAATATAAGCACTTCCCAATCTGAACTTTCACTATCACTGCCATAGCGGGTGTCCCCTAATTCAATGCCGATTAATACTTCCTTCTTCCAACTAAAAATCGCTCACTTCAATGTTTTAACCGCTCAATTATTGAACTTTTCTTGCGCATATCTTGTATTCGGCTGGATATTCTTGTAATTTCAACCGACCAACCAATCGGTCAGCATTCAAATTTAGGGGATACTATGAGTCATAATCTAGACCTTGAACCAAACACGTCGAACACCAACGACATGGATCAACTGTTCAACCGACAAAAAGATCACTACCGCAATAATGTAAATCCGACACTAGGACAGAGAAGAGCCGATCTCGCAACGCTCAAGTCATTACTAATGCGTTATCAAGAAAAGTTGATTGAGGCAGTATCAGAAGATTATGGCCATCGAGCAAAGCACGACAGCTTAATCGCTGACATCACCCCTTCCCTACACCAAATCAATTACAGTGATAAAAACCTTAAGAAATGGTTGAAGCCTTCACGACGTAAAGCCGGTTTGATGCTAACACCAGCTAAGATTACTGTTCATTATCAGCCTGTGGGCGTGGTCGGTATTATTGTTCCTTGGAACTTCCCGGTGATGCTCTCTTTAGGTCCTCTGATCACAGCGTTGGCGGCAGGTAACACGGCAATGCTTAAGATGTCTGAGTTCACCCCTGCAACCAACCGTGTGTTAAAAGCGATGTTGGCAGAAGGGTTCAGTGAAAATCAGGTTGCGATTATCGAAGGCGAAGCGGATGTTTCCGCAGCATTTAGCCAGCTGCCGTTCGACCATATTCTATTCACTGGGTCGACGGCTGTAGGAAAGCACGTTATGAGAGCTGCAGCCGCGAACTTAACGCCAGTGACACTTGAGCTAGGTGGAAAATCTCCAACCATCATCGCTCCTGATTTCGATGTCGCTGACGCGGTTGAACGTATCTTGTTTGCCAAGAGCTTGAACGCAGGTCAAATCTGTGTCGCACCGGATTACATCTTGCTGCCACGAGAGAAAGTCGATGCATTTATCACGGCTTACAAGCGCTACTTCAAGAAGCTCTATAAAGCGGGAATTGAGAGCAAAGACTTAACCTCAGTGGTTAACATGCGCCAGTACAATCGATTAAAAAGTGTGGTTGACGATGCGAAATCAAAAGGTGCTGTGATACACACCGTCACCGAGCAGGCACAAGACGACGTGAACCATAGAATGACACCGCACCTTCTCACCGAAGTGAATGATGACATGGTGGCAATGCAAGAAGAGTTGTTTGGCCCTGTGCTTCCTGTCGTGCCTTATGATTCGATTGAAGAAGCGATAAGCTACATCACCACTAGAGAACGTCCACTTGCGCTGTACCTAATGAGTCACGATAAACAGACTCAAGACCGATTCTTATCAGACACACACTCAGGCGGTGTTTGTATTAACGACTCTCTAGTACATGTAGCAGCAGAAGACGCACCGTTTGGTGGTATTGGCCCTTCAGGCATGGGACACTACCACGGCATTGAAGGCTTCAAAACGTTTAGCCATGCGAAAACCGTGTTGACTCGAGGCAAGATCAACTTCACTAAGTTGATGCACCCTCCATACAACAACCCAATCAAAAAAATGATGTTCAAAGTACTGAATCGATGATTACAAAAAGGCAAAAAATCCTAGATGCTGCGCTCCTACTCTTCTCTCAACAAGGGTTAGAGGGCACATCTACTGGGCAGATAGCGAAGACCGCAGGTGTAGCAAAAGCGACGCTATTTCATCACTTTGAAAACAAATCTCTACTGATTGATGAACTGTTTCGTGAACTGAAAGTAGAGCTATTTTCTACTCTTGACCAGCACGCAGAAGTCGCTGAACAAAACCGCTATCAAGCCTTTAAATTCATGTGGATGACAGGGATTGAGTGGGCATTAGAAAACCCAGTCGCCATGAAGTTCTTCACCAATGTTCATTTTGACCCAACGACTCAAACTCGTGAAGTCATCGTGTCGCAGATGTTCGCATCACTCGATGACATCGTACTGAAAGGACAAGAGGCTGGTGAGTTAATGGTGTTAGACATTAATCTTGTTAGACACTTCATTCACAGCCATTTTTTGATTTGTGCAAACTGGCTAATCGAACAGGACGAGTTATCGCAAGAGCAATCAGCCAAGTACATCAATGATAGCTTTGATATGTGTTGGCGTGCCATTGGTGGTCAAGCGCAGTAACTCCCAAAGTGCTACAGCTCGATAAAGCAGACAGGCACCTAAACAGTTAGATTAGTTAGGCGAGTATTGTTGCGGATACTCGCCTTTCTCGATTGAGACAAGTAAACTACGCGCCTCGAACATCTATTCATAAGGCTAAGGTTTGCATACTCTAGAACAATTAAAATCAGGGCAACTTAAAGGTATTAAGCGCTTAAAGCTATCAGAAGGTCTCACTGAGTTTCCATTAGAGCTCTTAGATCTCGCCGATTCACTAGAGATTCTCGATCTTTCGGGGAATCAGCTATCAGAGCTTCCACAAGAGTTAGTACAGCTTACTAACCTGCGTATTATCTTTGCGTCAAATAACCTATTTACGCACCTTCCTGATGTTCTTGGGTCACTTCCTAAACTTGAAATGATCGGTTTCAAGACCAACCAAATCAAAACCGTGAGTGAAGAGTCTCTGCCACCTCAATTACGCTGGTTGATCCTGACAGATAATGCAATCGAGGTTCTGCCTAACTCACTGGGTGAAAGAGCACGACTGCAAAAACTGGCACTCGCAGGCAACCAACTTCGTACTTTACCTGAGAGTATGGAAAAGCTATCCAACCTCGGACTGGTTCGATTGTCTGCAAACCAACTGACGGAATTCCCAGAGTTCCTTATTAAGCTTCCGAAACTGGCGTGGTTAGCGTTTGCGGGTAATCCGTTTTGCAAACACCCGAGCAGCTTAGATAGCGTGCCTGCGGTGAGCTCTCAAAGCTATTCGCTGAACCAAGTGCTTGGCCAAGGCGCATCAGGCGTGATATCTCATGCTAATTGGTCAAACAGTGATTTTGATTTCCCTCAGGAAGTGGCAGTTAAAGTATTCAAAGGCGAAGTAACAAGCGACGGCTACCCACATGATGAACTGGAAGCGTGTCTTCAAGCTGGTCACCATAGCAACCTAGTGAAGTCTATCGCTCAAGTGGACGAGCAAGATTACCTTGCGTTGGTAATGGAGCTTATCCCAAGCAACTATTACAACCTAGGCTTGCCACCGACACTCGAGACTTGCACCCGTGATACTTTCCCAGAAGATTTCGAACTTCCAATCGCGCAAATCGACAACATCGTTACTCAAATGATTGATGTATTTAATCACCTACACGACAACAAGGTGTGCCACGGTGATTTGTATACGCACAACACCCTAGTCAATGAGCAAGGCCAAATGATCTTTGGTGACTTTGGCGCTGCAACTATCTATGGCTACCTAACTGAAGAACAGCAACAAGGCATTCGTCGTATCGAAGCTCGCGCATTAAAGTACTTTATTGATGACTTGCTAACGGTTTGCGCGAAACAAGATGTTGGAAGTGAACTGCACTCTCGCCTAACAAACTTTGAAGCGTAAACGCCGCCGATAAACAGAACTTAAAGAATGCTAACGCTTAGTTAGCTTCGCCAGAAACAACAAAGCCAACATCACTGTTGGCTTTGTTGTTTCTGGGAATATTGCTCACTTTAGTAAGCTCGATGAAAGGAGTTAACACTCAGCTTGCACTAGCTTCAGATACGAATGCAGGTCGCCGTTCTTATGTTCCACCGCTGAATGGATATTAAGATCTGCCCTAGCAACAACCGCAAATTGATATCGGTTATCGCCCTTAGTAATCTCAACGTGCAATAAGCCGTCTTTTAACTGCCATTGCCCTACCGTTTTAAAGCGGTCAAACAAACGGTACTCCGTTAGAGTGCCATCCGCTTTAAAATGCACTTCAGTAATGTAACCACCCGGGCAGCTTTTTACCCAAACACGGTTTTCAATATCACTGATAACAAAGTCGCGCTTGGTTGCACGCCAAACTAAAAACGCTTCGCTGTCGTAAAGATCGATGTCGAGATCGGTACGAGGAATTAACGGCTGGTCAGTTTGCTCACGACAATAAAGTTGAAGCAAGATTTGCTGCTTAGTGTCGCTCGAGAGCTCAGTCATAATCCCTCCTATCTATCCAAGAACTTTACTAAACGTGCGTTGTTAGCGATTAAACCAGCTCGTAAGAGACAACGTAAAGCTGAGAAATACCTGGGTAGATATCTTGAATCACATCTTTCAGAACTTGCAGCGTCATGTTCTCTTGTTGTGCATGAAACTCACCCAGTTCATCGAACAGGATTGGTTCTACGCTGATGATCTTAAGATTACAGAACACGCGACCTTCTTCTAACGTTGATACTTCAACAACGCTACCGGGTTGGTAATCGCGTTCAGATTCATCACGAATGGTAATGGTCTTTTTGCCAGAAAGGATGTCAGCTTCAAAACGTCCAAAGAACGTCATAGTAGTTGGTGCGGTCATTTATATCGGTCGCTTAACATTTAAAGGTTAGGTAGATGTTTATATACCAGAATGCCAGATCAAGCGAATAAAAATTAGATGCGAGAGAATATGGCAGAGCCAAATAGCAGGCAATAAAAAAGGAGAACCGAAGTTCTCCTTTTCTTAAACCTTTAAGCTAACTCTAAATTATAGAGATGCTTTCGCTTTTTCAACTAGAACAGCAAATGCTGCTTTGTCGAATACTGCGATGTCAGCAAGAATCTTACGGTCGATCTCGATAGATGCTTTCTTAAGGCCATTGATGAAACGGCTGTAAGATAGACCATTTTGACGAGATGCCGCGTTGATACGTGCAATCCAAAGTTGACGGAATTGACGTTTCTTGTTGCGACGGTCACGGTAAGCGTATTGACCAGCTTTGGTAACTGCTTGGAAAGCTACGCGGTAAACACGTGAACGTGCTCCGTAGTAACCTTTAGCTTGTTTTAGAACTTTCTTATGACGTGCACGAGCTTGTACACCACGTTTTACGCGAGGCATTATGCTTCTCCTAAACTAAACGAATTTATAAACTAAAAAGAATTAAGCGTATGGCATCATACGTAGAACTTGAGCAACTTCACATTTAGGAAGGATCGAGTTCGGACGTAGCTGACGCTTGTTCTTAGTAGTACGCTTAGTCAGGATGTGACGTTTACCAGCGTGCTTAAACTTAATACCACCAGCAGTTTTCTGGAAACGCTTAGCAGCACCTTTGTTGGTTTTCATCTTAGGCATGATGAATAACTCCGCATTGTTGAGTTGTTAATAACATAGTAATTAGGGCGAATAAAACCCCGCAACCTGAGGCTGCAGGGTTTAATTACTTGCAAAGCCGTTAATTACTTCTTTTTAGGGGCCAACACCATGATCATCTGGCGACCTTCAATTC
This sequence comes from Vibrio sp. T20, assembly GCF_007858795.1. Lineage (NCBI taxonomy): Bacteria > Pseudomonadati > Pseudomonadota > Gammaproteobacteria > Vibrionales > Vibrionaceae > Vibrio > Vibrio sp. T20. Next base: position 105,418 of record NZ_VFEB01000045.1, on the reverse strand, counting down.
TCGTTGGGAAAGATTCGACTACTGCAAATTCTTCAGTATCCGCTTTCAAACGATTAAGAACGTCAACACCGATTTCTTGGTGAGCCATTTCGCGGCCACGGAAGCGAATTGTTACCTTCACTTTGTTGCCGTCTTCTAGGAAACCAGTCAGGTTGCGTAGTTTTACCTGATAGTCTCCAATATCAGTTCCAGGTCGGAATTTAATTTCCTTGATCTGAACCTGCTTTTGCTTCTTCTTCTGCTCTTTCGCAGCTTTGCTCTTCTCGAAGAGGAACTTACCGTAGTCCATCACACGACAAACTGGCGGCTCGGCGTTAGGGCTGATCTCTACAAGATCCATACCAGCTTCATTTGCAGCTTCCATCGCTTCAGCGATTGATACTACACCAACAGCTTCGCCGTCTGCGCCAGTTAGACGCACTTCACGAACGCCACGAATGTCACCGTTTAAACGGTGCTGGTTTTGTTTGGCCGGTTGTTGGCCACGTCTTCCGCCTTTAATAGCTATTCCTCCAGATTGAGCTTACGGCTTGAAACCTCGGCTTGGATGTATGAAATAAAGTCATCCACTTTAAATTTGCCAAGGTCCTTACCTTTACGTGTACGTACTGCAATTTCGCCGGCTTCCATTTCTTGGTCACCACACACAAGCATGAACGGTACACGTTTCAAAGTATGTTCGCGGATTTTAAAGCCAATCTTCTCATTTCTCAAGTCTGCTTTGACTCTAAATCCACTTTTTTGCAGTTTTTTCGTAATTTCTTGTACATATTCAGACTGTTTGTCTGTAATGCCCATTACAACTGCTTGTTCTGGCGCCAACCACGTTGGGAAGAAGCCAGCGTATTCTTCAATAAGAATACCGATGAAGCGTTCTAGTGAACCTAAAATCGCGCGGTGGATCATAACTGGCGTGTGACGCTCGTTATCTTCACCTACGTAAGTCGCACCTAAACGTTCTGGTAATGCAAAATCGAGCTGCACTGTACCACATTGCCAAGCGCGGTCCAAACAATCATGCAAAGTAAATTCAATCTTAGGTCCGTAGAACGCACCCTCGCCTTCTTGAATCTCGTATGCAATGTCCATTGCCTCTAGCGCTTGCTTAAGGTCAGCCTCTGCACGGTCCCACATTTCGTCTGAACCTACACGCTGTTCTGGACGAGTAGATAGCTTAACAACGATGCTTTCGAAGCCGAAAGTTGTGTAAGTATCGTAAACCATTTCAATACAAGCTTTAACTTCTTGTTGAACTTGGTCTTCAGTACAGAATACGTGAGCATCATCTTGAGTGAAGCCACGAACACGCATAATACCGTGAAGTGCGCCAGACGGCTCGTTACGGTGACATGAGCCGAACTCAGCCATACGTAGCGGTAGATCACGGTAAGATTTCAAACCTTGGTTGAAGATTTGAACGTGACCAGGACAGTTCATTGGCTTGATAGCGTATTCACGGTTCTCAGAAGAAGTTGTGAACATTGCTTCAGCGTACTTATCCCAGTGACCAGAGCGTTCCCAAAGAACACGGTCCATCATTAATGGGCCTTTAACTTCTTGGTAATCGTACTCAGTCAGCTTCTGACGAATAAATACTTCTAGCTCACGGAAGATAGTCCAACCGTTATGGTGCCAGAACACCATGCCTGGTGCTTCTTGCTGCATGTGGAATAGGTCAAGCGCTTTACCGATTTTACGGTGGTCACGTTTAGCCGCTTCTTCTAGGCGCACAAGGTGAGCTTTAAGCGCCTTCTTGTCGTGGAATGCAGTGCCGTAGATACGTTGAAGCATCTTGTTGTCACTGTTACCACGCCAGTATGCACCTGCTACGTTAAGTAGAGTGAAGTGCTGACAGAAGCTCATATTAGGCACGTGTGGACCACGACACATATCGATGTATTCTTCGTGATGGTACAGGCCTGGACGATCGTCTTTAGAAACGTTCTCGTCCAAGATTTCAATCTTGTAAGTTTCGCCGCGAGCTTCGAATGCGTCGCGCGCTTCCTGCCAGCTAACTTTCTTCTTAACAACCTGGTACTTGGTCTTCGCTAGCTCTTTCATGCGCTTTTCAATCTTTTCTAGATCTTCTTGCGTTAGAGAGTGCTCAAGGTCGATATCGTAGTAGAAGCCGTTATCGATAGTAGGACCGATCGCCATTTTCGCTTCTGGAAAAAGCTGCTTAACCGCGTGGCCTAAAAGGTGAGCACAAGAGTGACGAACGATCTCAAGGCCATCAACTTCATCTTTAGCTGTGATGATTTCTAGGCTTGCATCGTTTTCGATAAGATCACAAGCATCAACACGCTCGCCATCTACACGACCAGCAATGGTTGCTTTCGCAAGACCAGGACCGATTGATAGGGCAACATCTAGAGTTGATACAGGGTTGTCAAATTGACGCTGACTACCGTCAGGAAGAGTAATAATTGGCATTATTTGTCCTTTACAGTGGTGTTGCACACCAAGCAACACATGAAAATGTTTAATATATGTCTTTCAATCAACTAGTACGTTGATTGGGGATATATGCATAATAAATATACCCACATAGAAGCAAATACAGATGCCACATTTGTGAGTAGCCGAACATTGTAACGAAATAATATGAAATGACAATGTTAGTCCCGTAGCACCACAAAAACTATATGACTGAAATGTCTCTTCTATATAGATCCTTCTAACGCCTTACCCATAGCTCAATCATTAATTCATTGGCTTTATCTACAATACAAAAAAGCCGAACGTTTAAGTTCGGCTTTAGAAATCATATTGAACCTATTAATAGAGAAAGACTACTAACAGAGAGGCAACTACGCACTCATGATTCTTGAAACTGCATTGCGAATATCTGAATCAGCAGCATTAGCAGGTAAGCTAAATGAAATGTATTGGTCACCGCGGAAGCTCAGTGAGCGGTCAATTTCGGCTAAGCAGTGAACCATAGAACCATCTACTATGAATGACAGTTCAATCTCTTTGTTATTCATAAAGCCGCCGCTGCGAAACTCAATCTCTTGGTAACAGCCTGAGCGAGAAGCAAAGCTATTGCCTTTTAAGAAGCCCTTCTCTACGTCTGCCTTCACCATTGCCATGCCCGATGCTTCCACACCTTGGATGATTTTAGCGACTGTTGGCAGTGGGTGTACGGAGATAAAGTCACGGTCTTTAGGGTCAATCGCGAAGCCAATATCTAGGTTGGTTTCTACCCAAACATGGCACTGGTTCATTTTTGCGTTCAACGCAGTCACTGGCGTTTCATCATTTAGCTTAAGACGGAATGGCACCAACTTAGTTTCGCCGGGTTGAATCACGAACGGCTCTACGGCTTGAATACGGCCAAGTGAAAAGGTTTCGTAGCTGGTGCTGTCTTCTGTTTCCACTTTCACTTCTGTGTTGAGAACCAAGTTAATCAGGTCGATTTGTTGCTCAACGTCGCCACCAACAATGTGCACATTGCCAGACAACTCTCCACCTTGGAAAACGTCAATATTATCTAAGACAGTATCAACCTTTGCTGCACCAATGCCCAACGAGGCCTTCAATTTCTTAAACATATTATTTCCCTTTCTAATTATTTGATTTACGAATAGTTATTGCGTGACAATTTGCGACACTTGCCTCACAGAATCAAGCAATTTGCCCCATCTATGTTGAATAAGGTCACATTGCCCGAGGAAATGTTGAAATCATGAAAAAATCCGTTACTCTATTTGTATAGTCAAATAAGGTTTCATTATGTCGAAAGCGCCGCTCTACCTTCAGATAAAACAGTTCATAGACGACAAAATCACCAATGGTCACTGGCCGGTGGGTTATCAAATCACCACCGAACTCGAACTCACAGAGCAGTTCAATGTGAGTAGAATGACGGTCAACAAAGCCATTCGAGATCTTGTGTCTGAAGGCAAGCTAATCAGGAAACCAAGACTAGGTACTTTTGTTTGTGAACCAGACGAAAAAGCGCAATCTCCACTGCTTGATATCAACAACATCGCGCAAGAAATCAAAGACCGAGGCCAAACGTATACTAGCGAAGTTATCAAGCACGATAGCATCAAGGCTGATGAAAGCACGGCTACACGGTTAGGTGTGATGATTAACGCAGAGGTGTTCTATAGTGAAATCATACACTTTGCCGACAACACGCCGATACAACTGGAAGCGCGCTGGGTGAACTCTCAAGCCGCTCCAAAATACCTAGAGCAAGATTTTTCAACCTCTACACCCAACGAATACCTTTCAAAAAGCTGCCCGTTGAGTGCGATCGAACACACGGTTGAAGCTATTATTCCGGACTCTCAAATTAGAACGTCACTAAAGCTTTCTGAATCAGAGCCTTGCCTTCTTTTGAATAGAAGAACATGGAGTAAAGAACGTCTCATCAGCTTTGCATTACTCTACCATCCTGGCTCTAAGTACAAATTAAGCTCCAAGATACTTCTAGATTAAAGAACATCATCCTGATCGCCGATCACATTTTTGCAACATCAACTTGATTCGGTTCAGCGTTTAGCCTATTTATTTGTATATACATTTAATGTTTAGCAAAGATCTAGGTGATTATGAATTTGATCCTCAAAAACGCACGAGTGGTCTCCATGAGTTCGGGAGCCGATGGTTATCAGCCCTCTTCCCCTCAAGATATCGTTATCGAAAACGGTAAGATCGTGTCCATCTCTTGTTCAAACCACGAGGCCCTTGCTTCTGAGTTAGAGCAACCGAGCATTGATGGTTCTTTGGATTACGTCACCTATGACTGCAAGAACAAGCTAGTAACACCAGGGTTAATTGATTGCCACACTCATCTCGTATTTGCAGGTAATCGCGCCAACGAATTTGAACAGCGTTTGAATGGTGTCTCTTACACGGACATCGCCAAACAAGGCGGTGGGATTCTAGCAACAGTCACGGCAACACGCGCAGCACAAGAATCCGAACTGGTTGAAATGGCTTTGCCGAGACTCGATGGCCTGCTAAGAAGTGGCGTAACCAGCATCGAAGTAAAATCTGGCTATGGTTTAACGCTTGATGATGAACTCAAGATGTTACGCGCGGCTAAAGCGTTAGAAAATCATCGTCGTATTAAGATCACCACTACTCTCCTCGCTGCCCATGCTGTACCACCAGAGTATAAAGAGCAGCCCGATCGTTACATTGATCTGGTTTGCCAAGAGATTATCCCTAAAGCTGCAGAGCAAGGTTTAGCTGATGCAGTTGACGTGTTTTGCGAATCTATCGGCTTCAACCTAGAACAAACCGAACGCGTATTTGCAGCGGCCAAAGAACATGGGCTCGCAATTAAAGGCCACACAGAACAGCTTTCTAATATGGGTGGTAGTGCGCTTGCAGCTAAATACGGTGCTCTCTCTGTTGATCATGTTGAATACCTTGATGAAACCGGAGTAAAAGCGCTGGCGGAATCAGGCACAGTTGCAACCTTATTACCCGGTGCTTTCTATTTCCTAAAAGAGACTCAACAGCCACCTATTGCCCTACTTCGCGAACACAACATTCCAATGGCGATAGCGACCGACTTAAACCCCGGTACTTCTCCTTTTGCTGACCTAACGTTAATGATGAACATGAGCTGCACCCTGTTTGGCACAACGCCTGAAGAAGCACTGCGTGGCGTGACGTGTAATGCTGCGGCTGCCATTAGCGACTCACAAACCAAAGGCAAAGTCGAAGTGGGTTATGCCGCTGATTTAGCTATCTGGAATATCGACCACCCTGCCGATCTAAGCTATCAAGTAGGTGTACCTCATCTGCACAAACGCATTGTTAATGGCGAGGTGTGTCATGACTCAATCTAAGTCCAACGGCATTCAAGAGAGCGTAAAAACCATACATAACTTTGTGTGGACTGGGCGTAATGATCTTGAAGATGGCGCACTCGGCACTCGCGTTCATCACATTACCAAGCAAGTGCAAAGTAGTGATTTAAGTGACGATCTGACTGACAGCGCTATCGCCTTGGTGGGCTTTGCCAGCGATGCCGGTGTCGCAAGAAATAAAGGGCGCGTGGGCGCGAAACAAGCACCCAACCTGATTCGTCAAGCGTTGGCTAATATGGCTTGGCACAGTGACGCACACATCGCGGATCTCGGTGATATCGAGTGTAATGATGGTCAGCTCGAAGTTAGCCAAAAACAGTGTGCTTCTGTGATTGCCAATGTTCTATCCACTAACAAAGTGATTACCCTTGGCGGCGGTCACGAAGTGGCTTGGGCATCGTTCCAAGGCCTCGCTGAGCATCTACATAAAAAAGCTGAACACCTTGATAAAATTCAACCAGAGCGCAAACCTAAGATAGGCATCGTTAACTTTGATGCTCACTTTGATCTTCGTGAATTTGAAAGCGACATCGCTGACGTCAAACCAAGCTCAGGCACACCGTTTAACCAAATAAGTGACTACTGCCAAACGTATCAATGGCCGTTTCATTACGCTTGTCTTGGTGTGAGTGCAGCTAGCAATACCAAAGCGCTGTTTAACAAAGCCGACCAACTGGGCGTTTGGTATGAACACGACCGCAACATGACCCAAGTAAACCAAGCCGCTCAACTGGTTAAGTTGCAAAAATTCATCGCTGACTGTGATTACCTCTATCTCACCATTGATCTCGATGTCTTCCCTGCGGCGACTGCACCGGGTGTAAGTGCACCAGCAGCAAGAGGCGTGAACTATGAAGCACTCGCTCCTTTTCTAGAACAGATTTTCAAACACAGTGAAAAACTCATTATCGCGGACATTGCGGAATATAACCCAGACTACGACGTCGATGGCCAAACGGCTCGATTGGCGGCTCGTTTGTGTTGGGATATTGCCAGTACAATGGCAGGCGACTAATCCAGCTATACCGATAACTACAACTACAACTACAACTACAACTACAACGATATAACGTGAAACAGAAGGAATTCCAAAATGACGGAACACCACAACAGTGACCCTCGTCTCGACACGACTCGCGAAATTCGCGCACCTCATGGCACCACTTTGCGCGCTAAATCTTGGTTAACAGAAGCACCGCTGCGTATGCTGATGAACAACCTAGACCCAGATGTGGCAGAACACCCACATGCACTGGTTGTGTATGGCGGTATTGGTCGCGCTGCGCGTGATTGGAAATGTTATGACAAGATTGTTGAAGTATTAGAACGTTTAGAAGACGATCAAACGTTACTTGTTCAATCAGGTAAACCTGTAGGCGTGTTCCCGACTCATAAAAACGCACCTCGCGTACTGATCGCTAACTCGAACCTTGTTCCACACTGGGCAAACTGGGAACACTTCAACGAGCTCGATAAAGAAGGCTTGATGATGTACGGCCAAATGACCGCAGGTAGCTGGATTTACATTGGCTCACAAGGCATCGTTCAAGGTACTTACGAAACCTTTGTCGCGATTGCGAAGAAACACTTCCAAGGTGAAGCGAATGGCAAATGGGTACTCACAGGTGGCCTTGGCGGCATGGGCGGCGCTCAGCCTCTTGCTGCAACTATGGCTGGCTTCTCAATGATCGCGGTTGAATGTGATGAATCACGAATCGACTACCGCTTACGTACTGGCTATGTAGACAAAAAAGCCACCAGTTTAGATGAAGCAATGGCAATGATTAAAGAGTCAGACACACCTATCTCTGTTGGTCTATTAGGTAACGCCGCAGACGTATTCCCAGAGTTAGTTGAACGTAACATCACGCCTGACGTAGTAACTGACCAAACATCTGCCCACGATCCTCTGAACGGTTACTTACCGCAAGGTTGGACAATGGAGAAAGCAGCGCAAGAGCGCACCATTGATGAAGCAAAAGTGGTGAAAGCCGCGAAACAATCGATGGCGATTCAAGTTCAAGCGATGCTCGACCTACAATACCGCGGCGCAGCAACCGTAGATTACGGCAACAACATTCGCCAAATGGCACTAGAAGAAGGCGTGGAAAACGCATTTGATTTCCCAGGCTTCGTTCCTGCTTATATTCGACCTTTATTCTGCGAAGGTATTGGTCCTTTCCGTTGGGCTGCCCTATCTGGTGACCCGGAAGACATCTACAAAACAGACCAAAAAGTAAAAGAACTGATTCCAGACAACCCGCATCTACATAACTGGCTAGATATGGCGCGTGAACGCATTCAGTTCCAAGGCCTACCAGCGCGTATTTGTTGGGTTGGATTGAAAGATCGTGAACGTTTAGGCCAAGCATTCAATGAAATGGTTAAAAATGGCGAACTAAAAGCACCAGTTGTTATCGGTCGTGACCACCTAGATTCAGGTTCAGTAGCGAGCCCGAACCGCGAAACTGAAGGCATGATGGATGGCTCAGATGCAGTGTCTGATTGGCCTCTATTGAATGCCCTTCTGAACACAGCTGGTGGCGCAACTTGGGTTTCTTTGCACCACGGTGGCGGCGTTGGTATGGGCTTCTCACAACACTCGGGTATGGTGATTTGTTGTGACGGCAGTGAAGATGCTTCGCAACGTATTGCTCGCGTACTTCACAATGATCCAGCAACCGGCGTGATGCGTCATGCAGATGCGGGTTACGATATTGCCAAGCAGTGTGCTAAAGAACAGAAGCTTGATTTACCTATGCTAAACGAAGAACTTCGTCGCCTTTAATACCTGGAGATAACATGTTGAATTTATTACTTAAGCCAGGACTTCTAGGCCTATCTGAACTTCGTAAAATCAGCCGTAGCCCTGTGAACCTGTCACTGGATCCTGCAGCTATCCCTGATATTGAAGCGAGCATGCACGTTGTCGAACAAGTGATTGCTGAAGATCGCACTGTATACGGCATCAACACAGGTTTTGGCTTACTAGCAAATACCAAAATCGCCCCTGAAGATCTCGAAGTTCTACAGAAAAGTATCGTACTTTCTCACGCAGCGGGCATTGGCAAATTTATGTCTGATGAAACCGTGCGTTTGATGATGGTATTGAAGATTAACAGCTTGTCTCGCGGTTACTCGGGTATCCGCCTCAAAGTGATTAATGCCCTTATTGATCTTGTAAACGCACAGGTTTACCCATGTGTACCACAGAAAGGCTCAGTAGGTGCATCTGGAGATCTTGCTCCCCTTGCCCACATGAGTACCGTTCTGCTAGGTGAAGGTCAAGCACGTCACAACGGCAAGATCATCACAGGTTTAGAAGCAATGCAGATCGCAGGCCTTGAGCCAATCACGTTAGCGCCGAAAGAAGGCTTAGCGCTGTTAAATGGCACACAAGCATCGACTGCATTCGCATTAGAAGGTCTGTTCGCAGCGGAAGACTTGTTTGCATCTGCAACAGTGTGTGGCGCGATGTCTGTTGAAGCAGCACTCGGTAGTCGCCGCCCATTTGACCCTCGTATTCACCGCGTTCGTGGTCATCGTGGCCAAATGGATGCAGCGCTTGCTTACCGCCATATGCTCGATCAAAAGAGTGAGATTGGTGAATCACACACTTGTTGTGAAAAGGTTCAAGATCCTTACTCACTGCGTTGTCAGCCTCAAGTGATGGGTGCCTGCTTACAGCAGATTCGTAACTCAGCTGAAATTTTAAATGTTGAAGCGAACTCGGTATCGGACAACCCGCTGGTTTTCGCTGATGATGGCGATATTATTTCAGGGGGTAACTTCCACGCAGAACCCGTCGCAATGGCAGCCGATAACCTTGCGTTGGCCATTGCCGAGATAGGTAGCCTGTCAGAACGAAGAATGGCATTGCTGATTGATAGTGCACTAAGCAAGCTACCACCTTTCTTGGTCGATAACGGCGGCGTGAACTCAGGTTTTATGATTGCTCAGGTTACCTCTGCAGCATTGGCGAGTGAGAACAAAACCTTAGCGCACCCTGCGTCAATAGACAGCCTACCTACTTCTGCAAACCAAGAAGACCACGTATCAATGGCCACCTTTGCCGCTCGTAGGCTTAGGTACATGGCTGAAAACACCCGTGGAATATTGGCAGTAGAATACTTAGCAGCAGCACAAGGACTCGATTTCCGAGCACCAAATCTATCGTCCCCTCGTGTCGAAGAAGCGAAACAGATTCTGCGTGAAAAAGTCAGCTTCTACGATAAAGACCGATATTTTGCTCCGGATATTGAACAAGCTAACCTATTACTCAAGTTATCAGTGCATAACCACCTAATGCCTGAGGGGACTCTGTGTAGCTTTTAAGGCAGAAACAATCTGAACAACGCTCATTAGAGTGTTATATAAACAAGGGCTATTGATTAGCCCTTGTTGCATTGAGCTAATCACCATATCCTCCTTAAAACCCCCACATACCATCCAACGTATTTATCTAATCGGTTGATATATAAGAAAAGTTAACTGGATAGACCATTAGAGCGAAGTTAGTTAGCTATAATCCACCCCAGATTTGATGACTAATAGCGATACTATGTTTCTGACACCTTACTTTTCTACTGAAGACAATCAATTTCAATTCACTCGTGAACAGGCTAGCCACTTTGCTAAAAAAGTAGCCGCTGACTTCAACCCAATTCACGATGAAGACAACAAGCGCTTCTGCGTGCCTGGCGACCTTTTGTTTGCAGTCCTTCTGCAGAAAGAAGGCATCAGCCAAAAAATGCGTTTTGATTTTTCAGGTATGGTTGGTAACGGTATTGCGCTAAGCGTTGACAACAAATGTGAGAAAGAAAGCTCACTGGTTGACGAGAAAGGCAAAGAGTACCTACACATGTCTTGTGAAGGTGAAAAGAGCCACGACCAAGCGTTCATCGAGCACGTAGTAACAAACTACGTTAAGTTCTCTGGCATGAACTTCCCACACATCATGGTTCCTCTTATGGAAGAACAACAGATGATGATCAACTGCCAACGTCCTCTTGTGATTTACGAGAGCATGGAAGTTGAATTTACTCGCCTAGACCTGTCTCACCCAGAAGTTGAATTCTCTGGCGCAACTTTTGATGTTGAAGGCAAGCGTGGCATCGTGACTCTGAACTTCGACTTCAAAGAAGACGGCGAAGTAGTCGGTAAAGGCGTGAAGCGCATGGTAGCAAGTGGTCTTAAGCCATACGACCAAGCTTCTGTAGACGACCTAGTAAACCGCTTCAACGAGCGTAAAGAGATGTTTCTAGCTCAGTTCGCAGCCGCCGCTTAATCAGCATCCTTATTTACACATCTCGATGTAAATAAGCTCTAGAGTAAGATCAATAAAGCCCAGCTTGATATCCTCAAGCTGGGCTTTTTCATTCTTAACAATAGACCATGGTTTAAATGACAGTCACAGGTCTTTACTGACTACCTTCCCTCTTAAATAACGAAAATGACTTACGTCTCATCGCGCCGCCTAAAAGCATCACCAGCCAATACCAACCTAGTGAACCACCTGTCTTTTTGATGATTGGGTCTTCCGTTAAGCTTAACTCTTTAATCTCATCGGTATAAGCAAAGTTCTTAATGGTCACTCTGTCATGCCCTGCAGCCCCCACCTCATCTTTGCTGTACGCAATCATAAAACTATTGTCTTTAGCTCTCGCCATTGGCAATTCAACAGTCCCAGATAGTTGCCCCGCAAACGCGCCGACTTCAAAGCCGTTAATATAGATCTCCATATAGTCATGTTCTTCTTCAGAAAATACGGTTAGATCCAAAGACACAGTACCAGTTGGGATACCTTCAACAATGAATGCGGTGGATTGACCATTGCCGATATCCGGTGAAGCTATCGTATTCCCTTCAACATCCCAAGCTTCGGTGCTGTATACACCATTTTTAGGTAGAGTGACGAGCACGTTCACCGTGTCAGAAACCTCATTCGCGCCAATAGCATATGCCTTTGACGTCACCACATCGACTAGTGAGTCGGTCGAAAGCTTGACACCAAAACCATGGTTACCCACTGAGTCTATGTTGTAGCTTACAGCCACTTCACAACTCTCATTCGGCGATAGCGTCATACAACTATTGCTCTTTATGATTGCACTGCCATTGTAAGTTATGGGATCGTTTGTACCGACAGCTAAAGATACGTTGGTTACATTAATCTCTTGATCTGATTTGTTCGTAAATTCAAACTTGTGTTCAAGTAGGCCCAAAGGTTGAGCGCCTAACATCACTTTAGTTTGGTAACTAAAACCTGCCGTCTTCTTATCAATCCAGTCAGCAAAGTGGCTTATGTTGGTGTATACGCCGAATGCATTTGGCTGTGCACAACCTTCCCCCCAACTCACAAGACCTAGCTGTTCGTAGTTACCATTGGTGTATAACATGATTGGGCCACCGCTATCTCCATTACATGAGTCACGACCACCTTCTTTGTAACCAGCACAAAAAGCATCAGAGCCAATATCTGAATATCCATCTCCTTGACCAAGGTTACATTCACGCTGACTAACCAAGGGAACATTCACTTGATTCAACTTACTCGTCGATGAGTATTGCTCTTCTGATGAATTCTGGTCACCCCACCCTATGACCGTTAGCATCTGACCTGCATTCAAATTATCACGGACATGACCATCGACAAGGTTGACCGCAGACTTCGTGGGCCTGTCACTAAGCTCAATAATGGCAATGTCATTGCTCGCAGGCTCTTGAGTATAATTTTCATGGGTATAAATTTGCTCAACAGAATAGCGGTGCTGCTCTACGTCGGGCGAAGAAAGATCAGAGACACCAATGACAACCTCAAAATCTTGGTTACTGCTTGCTTCGATACAGTGTGCTGCTGTAAGTACATATCGCTCACCAATGAAACTTGCGCCGCAGAACTGCCCTTCGTAGGCGTCCATATTTTTTGAAACAAGCGCGACCATGAATGGCCAACTACCTTTTGTCGCTTCGTTACCGTTGATAATTTGAGGAGAGATATCTGCCAACACCGGCATTGAAGAGAGGCCAACCGCATAAATACTTAGTGGCAACCATTTTGTCTGGATAACTTTCATTACCTAACCTTTCATTTGTTTTAATAATGACGGGCAGGTTATTTGATAAAAAATAAATATAAAAGGTAAGCACACCAAAATATGGCTTACCTTGAAAACGTAACGGATATTAGTGGTTGGTTAACTCATTACCCCACAGAAAAAATCACACCCAACGTCTAACCTTTTGTTTGTAATCAACATATTCCGCACCGAACAATTGCTCTAGTGCTCGCTCTTCTGGTTTGATTTGGAAGTAATTCATGTAGATTACGAAGCCAAAGCTGAGTAGTACACTGAAGATATTCTGGAAGAAGTAACCAAAGCTGAACAGTAGGATGAATAGTCCTAGATACATTGGGTTTCGCGTGTAGCCAAAAATCCCGCTATCGACGACGGTAGAAGCTGTCTCGACCTTAATAGGATTAACGGTAGTTTTCTGTTTTCGAAATTCCCAAACACCAGCCAATCCAATAACGCCGCTCAAAACTATTCCGACACCAAGAATGATGAACTTAAACGGCAATCCTACTGCCCCTGTATTCAACTGTTGAGCGCTGAAGTAAGAGGCGACTAAGACCAATATAAAAAGAGCAACCGGGGGGACTTTTAATTCAAGAAATCTCATAGCTTTCCTTATTAACAATTCCATTGTTAGTTTAGAAAAAAGCCCAGCAATTGCTGGGCTAAATGTATTAAAGAATTTTGGCTAGCGCCTGTAATGGGTGGGCAAGCTTCTCACCCTCAAAACGCTTCACTTGGCTTCGGCATGAATATCCTGTCACTAAGCAACGCTCTTTCGGTAAGTCTTGCATCCTTGGCTTCCAACTTAGACCGTATATGTCTTTCGACATTTGTAGCTTATCGACTTCGTGACCAAAAGTACCCGCCATACCACAACAGCCGACAGGAACACTGGTTAACGCAGCACCAAAGTGTTTAAAGATTGCGCCCCACTCTTTTTCAGCGTTTGGCATCTTGGTCTTCTCAGTACAGTGAGCGAACAAGTACCACATCTCTTCACTTGATGAGCGCGCTTCGAATTCACCCAACGATGGCATTAACCATTCATGCACCGTGAGCACATCAAAGTCGCCACGTTTGTCACCTAAGATCTCGACATATTCATCGCGATAACAAAGTACTAACGCCGGATCAACACCCACTAAAGGAATGCCGATGTCAGCTACCATCGACAAGAAATCAGAAGTCGATTTCGCCTCACGTGCAAAACGATTTAAGAAACCCTTGATGTGCAGCGCTTTACCATTCGGTTTGAACGGCAGTAGTACTGGTGTTTTGCCAAGCTTTTGAGCCAGAGTGACGAAGTCTTCAATCACCTCTGCATCATAGAAGCTGGTAAACGGGTCTTGAACGATCAACACATGCTGTTTCTTCTGTTCAGAAGACAAGCCTTCTAAATACTGTAAGTCGAAGAGTTGCAGCTCTTTACTTGACAGACGATTTTTTAGCGTCGGCACCGACATCAGTGGTGCATCAACATAACCAATCGTTTTAGCCGTTGCGGTTTGGATCCACTTTTGACCCAATGCTGCGTTCACCACTTTCGGCGCTTTCGCCATCAATGGCAGCATGGTCTCGATATTAGCCACCAAGTAATCTTTCGCAGGACGTTGGTAGCGTGAGTAATAGATATTTAAGAATCGTGAACGGAAACTCGGCACATCAACTTTGATCGGACACTGGCTCGCACATGCTTTACATGCAAGACAACCGTTCATCGCTTCATGGACTTCATGCGAGAAATCGTACTCATGGCGTTTGTTCATCGTGTTGCGAACACGCTCAACCATGGTTTTAACGGGTGTGTTGTCTTTCAACGCTTCTTGTTCAAGGTCGAGAATATCTACACCCTGTTCAGTCAGTTGGCGCAACCATTCTCGAACCAAGCCTGCGCGGCCTTTCGGTGAATGACGTCGGTCAGCCGTAACTTTCATTGAAGGACACATTGGCGAGCTCGTATCGTAATTGAAACACAAGCCGTTACCGTTACATTCCATCGCTTGCTTGAAGCTGTCACGAACTTGTACGTCGATCTGACGATCGTAGAAACCACGCTTAGTATCAGTGACCTTCACCAATTCAGCGTCACTTTCTAAGGGCGTACAGATCTTGCCAGGGTTCATTTTGTTGTGCGGGTCGAATGCCGCTTTAACACGTCTTAATTCGGTAAATAGCTCTTCACCAAAGAAGTCTGGTCCATACTCAGAACGGAAGCCTTTACCGTGTTCACCCCACATTAAGCCACCATATTTCGCCACCAACTTAACCACTTCATCAGAGACCTCATGCATCAAGGCTTCTTGCATCGGGTCACACAAATCTAATGCTGGACGAACGTGCAAAACGCCAGCATCAACGTGACCAAACATGCCGTAGTTCAACTTTTTTGAATCAAGCAGGACTCTAAACTCAGCGATGAAGTCAGCCAAGTTTTCAGGGGGGACACAAGTATCTTCCGCAAAAGCGACTGGCTTAGCTCGGCCTTTCGCCGCACCTAATAAACCCACCGCTTTCTTACGCATGTTGTAGATTCGGCCAATGCTCGCCAAGTCGCTACACACTTGGAAGCCAATCACGCCCGCTTCTTCGCTTTCAACCATGGTTTCAAGGCGCGCAGTCAGCGCTTGAACTTGCTGTTCAACTTCCGCTTCATCTTGACCTGCAAACTCAACCATGTTGATGCCAAGCATCTCTTTGTTCGGTACATCGGTCAGCAGGTCGCTCACGGTGTGCCAAACAATGTCTTGCTTCGCTAAGTTCAATACTCTTGAATCCACCGTTTCAACAGACAGCGCTTTAGCTTCTACCATGAACGGCGCATTACGCAGCGCAGAATCAAACGTGTTGTATTTGACGTTGACCAGTGTGCGCGCTTTTGGAATCTTGGTTAAGTTTAACTTTGCTTCTGTAATGAATGCTAACGAGCCTTCAGCGCCACATAGAACGCGAGTCAGGTCAAAGCTATCGTCTTGTTCACTTATCGCGTTCTTTAGGTCATAGCCTGTTAAGAAGCGGTTCAGCGAAGGGAATTTATCTAAGATTTGAGCGCGCTTGTCTCGACAAACCGCCTCAGTCACCGCAAGTGCATGGTGAGCGAATTCACCCTCAACGGGTAAGCCATGTGATAAATCAGATTCTAGACATGAACCATCTGCGAACACCGCTTGCAGCGACAATACATGGTCTGACGTTTTACCGTACTTCAATGACCCTTGACCCGAAGCATCGGTATTGATCATGCCGCCTAAAGTTGCTCGGTTACTGGTAGAAAGGTCTGGAGAGAAAAAGTAACCATAAGGGCGAACTGCATCATTCAATTGATCTTTAACGACACCAGACTGAACTCTTACCCAGCCTTCTTTCTCGTTAATCTCAAGAACCTTATTCATGTATCTTGATAGGTCAACCACGACACCTTTTGTTAAAGATTGTCCGTTGGTTCCCGTACCACCACCGCGAGGGGAGAAAGTCACACGTTCGTAAGCGGATTTAGAAACCACTTTACCGATAAGCACAACGTCTTGCGTTGTTTTAGGAAGGATGACCGCCTGCGGCAATTGCTGATAGACACTGTTATCAGTCGCCACAGCCAAACGGCTAGAATATTGAGATTCAATGTCGCCAGTAAAGCCCGCTGTTTTTAGTTCATCTAAAAAGCGTACGACAACTGGATCGACATCAGCATTGAGTTGAAGTCTTGGTAACATTTGCTTCCTGCCCCTACTTCGCTGATCCTATCAGCATTGGGTTATCTGAGATTTTTAATAATTTTCTTTGAATTTCGTCACTTTACTACTATTAAGATCATATAAAAAGGTGATCAAATCAGAATCTCAGTGCAAGAATGGAGAAATAGTCACTTTCGTCTTAATTCAGTAGTAATATACTGAATAACATTTTGTTTAAGACATCTCCACGAGCACATCACAATGAAAAAAAACAAAACAGTCACAACTGAAGATATCCTTCTTAAACTATGCCAATCAGTCTCAAGCGTACTTACTTCAGCGACGGCTTCTCAGGTGTCCTATTCAGCCATGGTTCAAAAGATCAACAAGACAAGCTTAAAGCCAGACTTTGGTTGCTTCGTTCTGTTTGACGGCGGTTTTTCTGGTCTTGTTGTTATCAATTTTACGTCGAAAGCAGCGCTAGAGATCTACACCAATTACATGCGCAATATGGGCATGCCTGAAAACGAACTCGCTGTACTTCATACTTCAGACGAAGTAGGTGATGTATTAGGTGAATTGATGAACCAATTGGTTGGTGACTTCACCAATAAGATCCGTAAAGAGCTACAAACTAACATCACACAAAACCAACCGAAGATGCTTGCGCTGAACAAGCAAGTGAACTTGTCTGTTGATACCAACCTAGATCGCCCACAAGCTCGCCGTGTGACCTTCTCTACTGCAAATAACAACATCTTCTATCTTGAGCTTGCAATGGATAAGACAGAGTTCATCCAGTTGGAAGAATTTGAAATCGCAGAAGACGAATGCCCGGATAGCATTCTTGAAGCAACTCAGAAAAAAATGCAAGAATCAAACAAGCCAGCACAAAGCTCAGGCAACGATTCTGCAGCAGATCTACTCGATGAACTGGGTATCTAGCGTGCTAATGCTCTAGTCACTCTAAAAAATCAAGTCACTAACGCCATCAATGCTCTTGATGGCGTTTTTGTTTGTGTAACCAAGTTGGATCATGCAGTCCAATGTTCACCGCCTCACTTATTCATCAAATCAGTTTTGCCTTTCTGTTACCCGCGAAAACATGTAAAATGTTGGACTTTTAAAAATTTGCGGTACTGATTAAATTGTCGATGGATAAGAAAAAAGCCCTAAAGAAAATTGCCAAGTGTCTTGAGCTTGGAAATTCTGCGAACGTCAATGAAGCTGCCAATGCGATAAAAATGGCGCATAACTTGATGCTGAAATATGGTCTCGAAAAAGACGATATTGAATTTATCAAGATGGGGAAAACTCAGTCCAGTCACCTGTTACCTGCAAATATCAGTTCTACACTGCTGCGTGTTATTCGCGGTATCAACACCAAGTTTGGCGTAGAAGCCGTGTTACTGAATCACAAAGGCCTTAAGCGTGTTGAGTTCATTGGTGAAGCCGATCGCGCTATCTTCGCAGCCTTTGCGTTCGATATTATTTATCGCGAACTGAATGAGCACACTGGCCAATTCAGAAATAGCTTTGCTGGCTCAGGCACAGGATCCTTAGAAGTGACACGTCGCGTTAACTCGTTTGTTTCAGGTTGGGTAGAAGGTGCGCTTGAAAAGCTGCCAACCATCACTCCAGACGACGAATCAAACAACAAGATCAATAACTACATTGATAAAGAATTCAAAAATATAGACCGCGAAACGTTCAAGCAACAACTCAAAGAAGCGATGAAAAACCTTACTGCTGATTATGAAGTTGGTTTGAAGAAAGGTCGTAAATTGTCTGTTAATCGACCGGTTGGCGGCACCCAGGCAGCTAAAAAGATAACTAAATCATAGAGCCACTTTACATTGCTTCAGCGTATTGATAAAAACCATCAATAAGATTTACAGGACTATGTTTGTCATTCACATTCATTCGTTTGACAGAAGTACATGATGGAGAAAATACGTTGAAGAAAATCACACTAGCCCTAGCACTTACTGTCGCTCTAACGGGTTGTCAGGCAACTCAACGCCAAAACGCGACAACTGGCGAATCTGAGACTAACTCTGCAACTCAAGGCGCTCTAATTGGTGCACTCGCTGGTGCCGTTGCTGGTGCTGCAACTGGTGACTCTAAAGACCGTGGTAAACGTGCACTTATCGGCGCAGCAGGTGGTGCGGCTGTTGGTGGTGGTATTGGTTACTACTTTGACCGACAAGAAGCAGCCCTTCGTGAAGAGCTAATGAATTCAGGCGTTCAAGTTGAACGCGTCGGTGAGAACCAACTTCTACTTCGCCTAGAAAACGGCATCGGTTTTGATTCTGGCTCTTACGCTTTGGAATCAAGCATTCACAACACCCTTCGCGGCGTTGCTCGCATCCTCGTTGAATACCCAGACACTAGCCTAGTGATTGAAGGTCACACTGACAGCACTGGTAGCGAATCGACGAACCAAATCCTTTCTGAGCGTCGTGCTGAATCTGTTCGCGCATTCTTGATCTCTCAAGACGTTGCAGCAGGTCGTGCTATTGCTCGTGGTAACGGTGAACGTTACCCTCTATGTGACAACAATACCTCTCAAGGTCGTGCTTGCAACCGTCGCGTAGAAATTCAAATCTTGCCGCTTAAGTAGCACGATTAAAGCCCAGTCCGTCTTTATCTATTGAATTAACCTCTATATAGTTGTTCATCAGTTATGTTACTCAATTAATGTAATACTAATAACCAACAACCATAAAGCGTATTCATACTGACATATCGACTCTGGGCTTTTTTACGAGACTTATCTTTTGCTTATCCTATCCAACTTTTTGTCATCGTCACTGCTTAGAACTCTATTTCTAGCCCTCACCTTTTCCACGATACCGTTGGCCACACCACATTTCGTGCACGCTGCAAGTAGTGACGAGCTTTCGCTAGAATCACAACCTCAAGATCCCATTTCTCAATACCAATTAGCTCAAGCTTATGAATCGGGTGTTGACGTCCCTCTTAGCACCAGTGATGCATTATATTGGTACACGCAATCAGCAGAAAGCGGTAACCCAAACGCGCAATTTAGACTGGGCGAATGGTACTTGGCAGGAACTGGTGTTGAACAAAGTAATAAGCTTGCTTTGGAATGGTTTATTAAAGCAGCATTGCAAGGTAACCAGCGCGCGCCTATCGAAGTCGCAAAGATCTACGAATCCTCGCTAGAACAAGACCTCCTTCAACCGCTAGATGAAGCGCAGCTATGGTATGAAGCAGCCTTAAAAGATAATCCACAAGCAGAAGTGGGTTACAACCGTATTTTGGAAGCGCAATTCAATCAGCAACGTGCAAAGCAGATCTCTTCGATTGAGAAGCTCAACGACAACGTCAAAACTGAAACCAGCGCGAATCAAGGGCTATCTAATCAACAGGGAGCAAGCACTCTCCCTTCGCCTCTGCCATACGAAGAGCAGGCGACACGTTCCAACCTAACGTATTCAGACTATCTGATTGGCACAGCCTTGACCGTGTTGATTTCAATTATCAGCATCATTGCTACTCTCGTTATCTTAAGAAAAAGACAAGCTCTAAAGTCAGGTGATTCGCGACAGCAACAACAATCACTTGAAGCGCAGCTTAGCTCGAAGGACCATACGATTAAGCAGCAAAAACGCCAGCTGCACACTATGTTCCACGAATTGAAGAAGCAGAAAAACAGTAAAGGTCTGAGTAATTTGCAGGTGGCCTGCGCGCTATTTGGCTACACACCTAGCTCAATCCCTGACCAAAAAAGCATCAAGATCCGATACAAACAGCTATCAAAGATCTACCATCCAGATGGTCACGGATGTGACGAAGAAATGAAACGTTTGAACAATGCGCTAAAAACCATTTTACAAAATGTTACAAAACCGTAAACAAATACACATCTTCATTTTTCTAGATCTCAAAGATATCGATTTTATTGGTGTTGCAATCGATCCCCCTCTCAAAAACGGGTAACAAACTATTAACTAATGGGTCTTACTTGTGTCATAATTTGCGCCGAAAATACACCTGACTTAAACAGGTGAGGAGAGAATATGTTCACAATAGAAGGCGTTTGTGATTGGTGCAAAAAGCCAAGCCTAGTTAAAAAGCACGACTACCTAGATGGTAAGTGTCATCATGCATGTAAAGAGTGCAATGATATTGCAACCATTGATGTTCGCCAGTTCAATATTGGTGAAATGGAAATGAGAGCAAAACTCTCCCAAGCGACATTGAGATAAGCAACACCGTGAAATATAAGAAAGCGCCTAAGGCGCTTTTTTTGTGCCTGTGGTTTTAGATCTTCTATCTCTATCTCTATCTCTATCTCTATCTCTATCTCTATCTCTATCTCTATCTCTATCTCTATCTCTATCTCTATCTCTATCTCTATACAGGTGTATACAGTACTTTTCTGTCAAAACCACTGTATACACCTGTATAAAGCTCACATTTTTTTCAACTTATGAGACAAAATAGCAAATTCATTCAAATTTAATTTATCAAATTATTTCAATGACTTAATTGCGTTTCATTCATAATCTCAGACGAAATCGTCCAATAATCCCGCAAAAAACGCTTGATCTTATAAGCAACTAAAACTACTGTATACACATACAGCATGTATATAAGGACAGCAAAATGATTCAAGCACACGTTAAAGCACAACACTCTAGCCCGCTAGTTCACTGCGTATTTACATCAGTTTCTCGTAAAAGCAAAAATTCAAACGAGGAAGCGTTGTTTGCAAGAATGGCGTTGCTGTCCAATCAACATCAGTGGTTACTGTTTACAGCTCAAACACCAAGACCATCGGCAAAGCAGCTTAAGCAACATAATGTTTGCTGTGACCGCGTTATTCATATGAAAGCCTCTCACCAGATGACGGAAGTTGAAACGGTCGAGAAAGCCATCCGCTCTAAGAATGCGAGTGCGATTGTTGCAAGTGCATCGATTGATCAGTTCAGCCAACAGTACCTAAGAACATTAGGGTTACGTTTTCAATGTGAAGTCTTCTTTATGGATGCAAATTCAGAGCGTATTCACTAAGCTACCTTGCTTAGCCTTTTAGCTAACAAACATAGCTTAACCTTTGAGCTCACAAAACATAGCTCCAAAACACAGTCCAAATATACTGCCTTCCCCTGCCCTATAATTCGCCCATTTTTTAGCGGATTGTTAGGCGGGGGTTTTTATTTAAACAATAGATTTAGCAATCGTTTGCTTTTTCTCTGGAAGCAAATAGTAGATTGAGTATAATGCCCGTCTAATCATGTGCACATTGCACTTCTCTGTATGACGTTTGATAAAAGATAGGAATGTCTAAATGAGCCTCGCTGATCAAGTTCTTGCCGTAAATGATGACCTCCCAATCCGCACTGATAAACCTGTCCACAGTGGCAAGGTTCGTTCGGTTTACTGGTTAACTGAAGAAGATAGCCAACGACTAATTAAAGAGAAAGGCTACGATGTAGCACCAGATGCACCTTTAGCAATCATGGTGATCAGTGATCGTATCTCTGCATTTGATTGTATCTGGCGTGGTGAAGGGAATCTGAAAGGTGTTCCAGGTAAGGGAGCGGCTCTGAACGCTATCTCTAACCACTGGTTCAAATTGTTTAAAGACAACGGACTTGCTGACAGTCATATTCTTGATATCCCTCACCCGTTCGTATGGATTGTACAAAAAGCTCGCCCAGTGATGATTGAAGCGATTTGTCGTCAATACATCACAGGTTCTATGTGGCGTGCTTACGCAAATGGCGAGCGTGAATTTTGTGGTATCGAGATGCCTGAAGGCCTTGAGAAAGACAAAAAGTTGCCTGAGCTACTGATCACGCCTTCAACAAAAGGGATTTTGAAAGGCATTCCTGGCGTTCCAGAAGCTGATGATGTGAACATCACACGTAGCAACATCGAAGACAACTTCGCAGCCTTCAACTTTACTCAAGCAAGTGACATCGCGCATTACGAAAAACTTCTTAAAGAAGGCTTCAACGTAATCAGCCAAGCGCTAGCAAAAGTAGACCAAACCTTCGTTGATACCAAATTTGAGTTCGGTTACGTCAACGATGCTAAAGGCAAAGAAAAACTTATCTACATGGACGAAGTTGGTACTCCAGATTCATCTCGCATTTGGGATACTCAGGAATACAACAACGGCAACATCGTTGAGAATTCAAAAGAAGGCTTCCGTCAGTTCTTGCTTAACTACTTCCCTGATGCCGACATTCTTTTGAACAAAGAACGCATGCCAGAACGTGAAGCATTGGCTCGTGACAATGAACTGCCTCTTGATTCGCTAATGTCTCTGTCTCGCACTTACCTTGATATCGCAGCGAAAATCACAGGTGCGGAGATCGTACTGAGCGAAAATCCTAAGCAAGAGATCATTGATGTACTGCGCGCTGACTATGGTCTAATCGACTAGTCGCTTAATTGCTTAATCTCAAAATAAAAAGCTAGAAAGCTAATAAGCTCGTAAACACAGATTTTAGATACTAAAAGGGCCTCAACATTGAGGCCCTTTTCACGTGTACGTTTTACTATTCCTGAGAGAGGTTATCGGCGAACTGAAGTTACAGCCTAATAGTGAACTCTTCTCCTGAATTACCCGCAATCACTAAATGACTGCGCGATTCAATATACTCGATCTGCTCTTCTTCAAGAGAATATGGCATCACCACTTTGAGCTCATTGATTCCTTCCAGCTTCGCGAGCTTGAGTAAGGTCACAATGTTCGACTCATCACTTTTACGCGTCGACATCGATTTCAATGCCATCTGCCATAAACGATCTTCAGGGCTTGCTAGCTCTTTAATGCTATCTCGCCAGACGGTACTAAACACTGGCGCAATTGTGGTGAGTGCTTCCAGAAAAGTCCATTTTTTACTGCATGAGGCGCCAAGAAATGTTGTGTAATCGAACTCTACACGCGTCTCTTCCTGTTTATCCATGATGTCCCCCGACACTTTGGCAACACAATATACTCAATATCTATCAACTCTTTCTTTATAGCAATAGGATATAGAAGAATAGTCTTTTATGACCTTTTGATTGGTTAAAAAGGCATATAAAAATCAAACTTGTAACAAAATAAGCACTGAAAAATCATATATGCACCTATTTGATTAATATTTTAGAGATAAAACTTATCCATCTATTTGATATCAATTATTCGGCTCGCTTTTTTGTACTGAATACGCCAGCCTGACCATGTCGGCAGCTCCCAACGTTTTGGCGATAACTTTCGACTACCCGATTGATAGTGAACGTAAATCAGCTTTCTCGCAGGCAAGTATTCTACATCGAGTTGCAAGTCGGCAAGGCTCAATGCAAACGGATATTTCTCCGAAAATTCTGAATAGAACCAAGTTGGAATACCATCGAACGGTATGTCTGCGTGGTCAAACATTTCCAATTCGCTGACATCAGTAACACCTAACACTTCAAGCTGCTCTATAAACCATAGCTCAAAGTTAATGTTCTCAATTTCTGGTGTGTATTGTGTTTGCTCATCGAGACCGAGTTTCACATACAGTTGCCAGTGTTTGATTTCTTGAGTGCGAACCTTTGCAAAACCGGGAAGCTGAACCCCACTTAACACAAGGTCGACGATAGGCTTCAATGATAGTTGCCCTTCAGCCACGACGAGCTTGGTTGTAATTGTACGGCCTGCATACATCAACGCCATCTCGGTAAAAACGCCATCGTCATTTACTACTGTTTCGCCTTGCTCCCACTCTCCTAGCTGAGCATCAACTATAAGCTCAAGAGGAATGGGGGCCGTGACCGTCGCTAAGGTCAGCGTCTGCTTAACACCTCTTCCCGGCAAGCTGTGGGTATCAAGCACCAACATCGCTTGTGCATTGTCTGGGAAACGGTTCTGACGACCAAGTACTACCTCTAACGCTCCATTGGCAAAGGCTTCTTTCCTTTTCAGTCGGCGCACAAACACCAATTCAGGATGCAGATTTACAATAGTCTTAAGCAGTTCAATGCGCTGGAAACGTGACGCGACTTCTAACTGAGGAAGTTCAAACACCTCACGCATTTGCTTCGCCAATCCTTGTGCTTCATTCAGTGCTTGTTGATCTATTTCTAGATTCGGATATTCGCGACCACGCACAATCTGAATCAACAGGCATAAATCACACCCTTCTTTCTCCTGTTGCGCGAGCGCTTCCAGATGTTCTGCATTGCTCGGTAATTGATACAAGCGAGCCGGAACGGATAACGCCGCTGTGAGATCGACCATCGCTTCTTTTAATGCTTTGGTTTTGATTCGAGTAACGATATCGGCATACAAAGCGTCAATCGGCAACGGATACAGCTTTTTGCCATGCTCGGTAATTTGATGGTTGCCGTTAATTGCTTCCATCGTCAGCAAGGTTTGAGTTGCGCTATTTAGCGACTTCTCAGGAATAGGATCGAGGAAAGACAAACTCTCAAGCGGAGATCCACAACATGCCGCGGCCAACATAGGCTCGGTCAGCTCTTCACGCTGCAATTCAGGCGGTGTGACTAACTCTAACGCCGCATGCTCACCATATAGACGCACACAAACGCCGTCCATGACCCTACCCGCGCGGCCAGCTCGTTGTTTGGCACTGGCTCGTGATATGGATTTAAGCATCAGAGTTGTTCTGCCATTACGCTGAACAGTGCGCCTTTCTAATCCTGAATCTATCACCACACCGATGTCAGGAATGGTTAATGAGGTTTCTGCAACGTTGGTCGCAAGAATGACCTTTCTCAAACCATTACCTACAGTATCGATATTCCGACCCGATAACGCTAAATCTCGCTCTTTATCACTGACCGACGCATGCAATTTAATGACTTGGATATCTGGATTTTTCGCTAAGGCTTGTTCGCATTGCACAATCTCTTTTTTACCCGGCAGAAAAACCAACATATCGCCGAAAGACGCAATTAATTGATGATTCACTTCTTCCGCGATGCGCTGCTCTAGATGTCGGATATCAGGCAGAGTTCTGGATTCATTCGCTCTGTGTTCAATCTCAACTTGATAAGTTCGGCCTTCACAACTGATTCGATTCGCATCCAAATAATAAGCAAGGCGTTCACCCTCAATGGTTGCTGATGTGATCACCAAACGGTGACTCGCTTTTTGTTTCAGAATCGCCACCAGCAAGTCGATGTCCCAGCGTCTCTCATGAAACTCATCCACCACGATCACGTCAAAGCTAGCGAGCCCATCTTCTGACAGCCAACGCAGCGCGATACCAGGCGTCACAAAAACAACGTCAGTTTGCTCGTTGTACTCAGACTCAAGCTTAATCGCATAGCCCACTTTGCTCCCAAGCTTCTCGCCCGATTGTTGTGCGAGATATTTAGCCAGTGATGTACACGCGATGCGTCTTGGTTCCACCACCAACACTCGCCCATGTTGGGAAGCCCAAATTGGCAATCGCGTAGATTTACCCGATCCGGTTTCAGCCTCTACGACAAGGTGAGAATTAACGATTTGTTCGTGGAATACATTTTGATAAGCATCGATGGGAAGTAATGACATAAAAAAGGAGCGTCGCGAAAAAGTGTGAGCAAAGTATAACGAATTATCGTGTTGAAATTCGATAAGTGTGGGACAGAGGTAAGAATATCATTTTGTTTGCTCAGATCGCGGAGAAACTATTTACAATTGAATAACTAAACCGTTATCATTTTTCAGTTACCCTTTCTCCCATATTAGGCATCCAATGAACAACGATAAACGCCCTCTATATATCCCTTATGCTGGTCCTGCTCTACTAAGTACACCTCTTCTAAACAAAGGCAGCGCATTCTCTGCTGAAGAACGCAGTTCTTTCAACCTTGAAGGCTTGTTACCGGAAACAACCGAAACAATCCAAGAGCAAGTAGGACGTGCATACAAACAATATTGTAACTTCGAAAGTGATATGGATAAGCATATCTACCTTCGCAACATCCAAGACACTAATGAAACGCTTTTTTATCGTTTAGTTCAAAACCACATCTCTGAAATGATGCCTATCATTTACACGCCAACGGTTGGCGCAGCATGTGAGAACTTCTCAAATATTTACCGTCGTGGTCGTGGTCTGTTTATTTCATACCCGAACCGCGATCGTATCGATGATCTACTGAATAATGCGACAAACCACAACGTTAAAGTTATCGTGGTTACGGATGGTGAGCGCATTCTTGGTTTGGGAGACCAAGGCATCGGTGGCATGGGTATTCCAATTGGTAAGCTAGCACTTTACACAGCGTGTGGCGGCATCAGCCCAGCTTACATGCTACCAATCGTGCTCGATGTGGGTACTAACAACCCTCAACGTCTTGCTGATCCAATGTACATGGGCTGGCGTCACCCTCGTATCACAGGTGCTGACTACGATGCATTCGTTGAAGAGTTCATCCAAGCGGTTCAACGCCGTTGGCCTGATGCATTAGTTCAGTTCGAAGATTTCGCACAAAAGAACGCAATGCCACTGCTTGAGCGTTACAAAGATCGCATCTGTTGTTTCAACGATGACATCCAAGGCACAGCTGCCGTAACGGTTGGCTCTCTACTTGCAGCATGTAAAGCAGCAAACAGCAAACTGTCAGATCAGCGTATTACCTTCTTAGGTGCCGGTTCTGCAGGTTGTGGTATTGCTGAAGCTATCATTGCTCAAATGGTGTCTGAAGGTATCAGCGATGCACAAGCTCGCTCTCAAGTTTACATGGTTGACCGTTGGGGTCTGCTACAGGAAGGCATGCAAAACCTGCTTGATTTCCAACAGCGTCTGGTTCAAACCAACGAAAACACCAAAGACTGGGAAAGCGACGGCACTGGTTTCTCTCTACTAGACGTTGTTCGCCACGCGAAACCAACAGTATTGGTTGGTGTATCTGGTGCTCCAGGTCTATTCAGCAAAGAAGTCATCAAAGAGATGAACCTGCACTGTGAACGCCCTATCGTGTTCCCACTGTCGAACCCAACAAGCCGTGTTGAAGCAACACCAAACGACATTATTCGTTGGACTGATGGCCAAGCACTTGTTGCGACAGGTAGCCCATTTGAGCCAGTAGTTCACAACGGCACGACTTACCCAATTGCTCAGTGTAACAACAGCTACATCTTCCCAGGTATTGGCCTTGGTGTATTGGCTGTGAATGCTTCACGTATCACTGACGAAATGCTAATGGAATCAAGCCGTGCACTTGCTACGTGTTCTCCACTCGCTATCAATGGTTCGGGCGCTCTACTTCCACCACTAGAAGAGATCCACACCGTATCTAAGAAGATTGCTTTTGCTGTTGGTAAGAAAGCGATTGAGCAAGGTGTTGCTCTAGAGATCACTGAAGAAGCATTACAACAAGCGATTGACCAGCACTTCTGGCAACCAGTTTACCGTCGCTACAAGCGCACGGCATTCTAATAAAGCGTGCTGTACTTTAAATAAAGCGTACTGCGCTTGGAATAAAGAGCGTTAATTCCTCTTCTAAGAGCCTCTGCTATTGCAGGGGCTTTTTTCTTTACACTGTCTTGTCTTTTTAACTGATTTTTCTCATTTTTATTTGGTATTATCGAGCACTCAAAAAATAATGCTCAGTCAAAGGACTATGCCGAGAGTGAAATTCAATTCTCACATTTGCCGAAACTACTTACTAAAAACATACAAAAAACTGCAAGGTTTTCTGTATGGCTCATTTATTGTGTTCTTGGTAGGCAGCGCTGCGGTTATTGCGATCGATTATTGGGTTTCATGGCAAGCGGAAGATCGCATCATCTACGATATTGATGAAGTGCCCGAGCTTGAGGTTGCAGTTGTGCTTGGCACAAGCAAATATTTGGGTAGAACACTCAACGACTATTATAAGCACCGAATTGAAGCGGCGATTGAGCTGTTCGATCGTGAAAAAGTGGACCAATTTCTACTGAGTGGCGATAACGCTCATCGCTCTTACAATGAGCCGTGGACGATGAAGCGCGACTTGTTGAAAGCAGGCGTCCCCGATGAACGTATCAATCTCGACTACGCGGGGTTCAGAACCTTAGACTCGATTGTTCGCGCCAAAAAGATATTCGATACCGATAACTTCCTGATCATCACTCAAAAATTCCACTGTGAAAGAGCGCTATTCATCGCCAATTCTTACGATATTCACGCGCAGTGTTTAGCCGTTTCAGGACCAACCCACCATTCCGGAACCACGATACGTTTACGTGAAGTGTTTGCGCGTACCAAAGCATTCCTTGATCTGTATATTATGGGGACAACGCCAAAGTTTCTTGGACCTAAAGAGCCTATTCAACCGAGTCCAAAACCGGAATCATTTCCGATTCCAAACCCTATTACTGACCCCACTGTAAACCCTGTTGTCGACCCTACAACAAGCCCGATTGCAGCCCCTGAAGAGACCGATGTGTAGAAAACTACACATTTTGAATTTGTTGCCTCACACTTCCCCATTGTTAAGCAAAAACACACCAACACTCCTTTATTAACTTGAGTAACATTCTTCCAACAAAGTCTGACCCTACATCAAGCTATATACCTCGAAAATAATAAGCACGACTCAATGAAGTCGTGCACCAATAAAACGAGGATAAACAAAAGGAGCGTCTTATGACGGCACTTGTTACTACACTGAAACACTGGTTGTTTACCCGCAACAGCATGATATTAATTGGTAATTTCACGCTATTTGCAGTTTTGCTTAATACCCTGCCATTCGAAGCGCAAGTGAATACAGGTTTAAGTATTCTCGTGTTCGTTGCCATTCTATGGTTAACAGAAGCTATTCACGTCAGCATAACCGCTTTGCTCGTTCCCCTATTGGCTGTCTTGTTTGGTGTATTCAACACGCCCGCAGCGCTGGCTAACTTTTCAAACCCAATCATCTTCTTGTTCATGGGTGGCTTCGCATTAGCAGCCGCACTGAACAAACAAGAGCTAGATAAAGCGATTGCTGACAAAGTACTGCTGATTGCAAAAGGCAGAATGTCGGTCGCTGTGTTCATGTTGTTCGGTGTGAGTGCCGGTCTATCAATGTGGATCTCAAACACAGCCACCACTGCAATGATGCTTCCTCTTGTTCTTGGCATCATGAACAAAGTCGACCAAAGTGAAGACCGCAACACCTACGTGTTCGTGCTATTGGGTATCGCTTACTGTGCATCAATCGGTGGCATCGCAACCTTGGTTGGTAGCCCACCAAACGCAATTGCAGCGGCAGAAGTTGGCTTGAGCTTCACAGAGTGGATGGCGCTTGGCTTACCTATCTCAATGATCTTACTGCCAATCGCGATGATTATTCTTTACGTGATGACTAAGCCAAAGCTTGACCACAAATTCGAGCTAGACCATGCCCCAGTTGAGTGGACAAACAGCAAGAAAATCACACTGTCTATCTTCCTTTTAACGGTAACGCTTTGGATATTCGGTAAACCAATCAACGCAATGATTGGCGGATTCTCTAAATTTGATAGCTTGGTAGCGATTGGCGCAATTGTACTGCTTGGCGCTTCTAGAGCGGTGGAATGGAAAGATGTAGAGAAAACAACAGACTGGGGTGTGCTTATCCTGTTCGGTGGCGGTATCTGTTTAAGTAATATTCTGAAAGCAACAGGAACCAGCGTATTCCTAGCACACTCACTAAGCGGATTTTTAGAAACAGCTGGCGTACTGCTTACGATTCTAGCCGTGGTAGCGTTCGTGGTATTCCTAACGGAATTTGCGAGTAACACGGCGAGTGCGGCATTGCTTGTCCCTGTATTTGCGACTATTGCTGAAGCGCTGGGGATGTCTCCAGTTATCTTGTCTGCACTGATTGCGGTTGCTGCATCTTGTGCCTTCATGCTACCAGTAGCCACACCACCTAACGCAATCGTGTTTGGCTCGGGCCACATCAAGCAGAAAGAGATGATGCGAATCGGTATGGTGTTGAACCTAGTTTGTATCCTAGTTCTGACTCTGTTCGCTTGGATTTTCTGGTAAGCACTAACGTCCAATAGACTTATGTTTATAGACAAGTACTTTTAGAGAATGCTCCCCTAAACTGGTTGAGTTTCCCCCAGCTCAACCAGTACAAAAATGCCCGCTCAGTTTGAAACTATCACTTAGTATGAAGTCACCACTGAACGGGCACATAAAAAAAGAAACGCTTTTCCCTTTTGGTGGCTCCGCGCCACCTTTTTTGTTTTGGCTATTTATTGGCTAAATCAAACCGCTCACCGCTCTTCAGAACAACAGCATTAAATCGCACTTGGCACTAAACGCGTCCAACCTAGCAGCAACATCGAAGCACACAATACCCACACTACGGTCGCTAACGAGAGAGTCGACACCAAGTTATAACGATAACTGAACACATACACTGCGCCAAGATAAGCGGCGTACGGCACAAGCGAAAACAGACCAAACAGCGCTGTGGTACGTAACTCCACCATGGTTTGTTCCGTGCCGACAATGTAGTGAGCAATCAGAGCAAAGGTCGGAAACAGCGGCACTAAACCAGAGATGTAGAAGCTCTTACTCTTCGACAATAGCGCAATCAACAAAACCGCAGCTGCACCCAGCAAGCATTTAAAGAACAGAGAAATCATTTTTGTACATTTTCCAAACAAACAAAGGCTCTAGAGGGTAAACTCATCTATCAGCCATAAAAACGCCACACGTCACATATGCACGCGTGGCTTATAAACTAATCAAAACAATTTTCAGATTAGTGACTCAAGATCACCTGATTTCGACCTGAATGCTTCGCTTGATATAAAGCTTCATCAGCGCGAGCAATGGTCTCTGTCACTCGCTCTTGTTTCATCTCAGCAACACCAATACTGCATGTCAGTGGATCGCCATGAACCCAAAGGTGCTGGCTGACTAAGAGTCGGATTTTCTCAGCCTTTCGTTGTGCTTCGCCAAGATCAGTCTCCGGACAAAAAACAATAAACTCTTCACCACCCCACCTCACCAACTTATCGGAAGCGCTGATCGAACTGCCGACCACCATACTGAACTCTCGTAAAATATCGTCGCCCATTTGGTGTCCGTACTTGTCATTCACGCTCTTGAAATAGTCGATATCAAGATACAACATACTTAGCTTTCCATGCCCCTGCTTAACCTGCTGAGACTGCATTTTTAGCCAATCACGAATAGCGTGACGATTTAAAACTCCAGTTAATTCGTCTCGATGAGCCATTTCCGAGAATTCGAAATTCTGTTCTCTCAATGCTCGATTGACGTTCTTTAAGTGATGATGTCTTTTCTCTGCGATCACCATGCGCTTTCTGGAAGTATGTAATTCTGATACCAAAAATACGCTGCCTGTTCCAACCCAAACAAACAGTAAAATAAGGAACAAGCTTTCGCCTGAAATATAAGATCCCTCGAACTCAATACTACGGATAACAATTCGATGGTGGCCAAGCTTTGCACCAGATGCAGTAGCAAATTCAACCATATTCACATTCGAAAACTCAGGTGCTGAGTGCTCTAACGCAATGTCGTTATCCGCCAACCACCATGTCATCACTTGCAGGTTTTTAATCGGAATCTCAATCACACCACCATCGATTCCTGGAGAAAACTCCATTCCGTTGTACTTATGTGTGTACTCGTTATCCGGAACTGAATAAGCAGGGTTGTAGTTACGTAGGTAGGTTCTCAAACGGCCGCTTGAGTCAGCCTCCGCATGGTAATCAATATTGACTCTAAAGGTGTGATACTGAGAGAGATCAAGGCCTTCGGTAATGTCTGGATTGATACGAATCGACAGGCCGCAATAAGGCCAAGGATATTCCGACTCTTTAAGTTCACAGTCGAGAATATACTGCCCATTTTCGTAGGATAATTGGGATGTACTAACGCCCTTATCAACTCGATCGCTAGTCGCGATAAATTCATATTTATCAGGGGTTATTGCTGTTATCACACGATTTCCGCTCACACGGTAATACTGCACAATGGCAAGCGTTGCGATAACGAGAAAGATAACAATCTTATGGATCCACTTCACGTCTAAGCTTCCGGCTTAAGATCCCCATAGTTGGGATTTCACGATAAAAAACAAGTCAGATAAATTAGTGATCTTGATGCCAATAAATCACTAAAAAACGTTATATCACGGCTGAACAAAATGTCATACTATATTTTTATGCCTATATTTCATTCAGATTATTTACATCGAGAATCAAGTAATATTGCGTATAAAAACAGGTACCATTTGTTATACTCATCGCATAATCATCGTTAACCGTACTGCCTGCTCACAGCGCAATCGAGTCGACGAAATAATAATCAAAATACAACGAGTAATGTCATGTCTTTATTAGCAAAAGGAACACTCAAAAAGATGAGTGCTTCCCTTGATGGCGCGGTTACCTACCGTTTGCCTGTAGGCGAAGAGTTTGTAGAGCTAAACCCTCTGATTGGTAAAACCATCAACCTCACTCACACTGGCAATATTTTTTGCTGCTCGTGTGGTAAGAAAACCAAGAAAAGCTACTCTCAAGGCCACTGCTTTGTGTGCATGAAAAAGCTAGCAAGCTGCGACATGTGCATCATGAAACCAGAGACTTGCCACTACGATGAAGGCACTTGTCGTGAGCCTCAATGGGGTGAAGAGAACTGCATGGTTGATCACTTCGTTTACTTATCGAACACATCAAGCCTAAAGGTAGGTATCACTCGCCATACTCAAATCCCTACCCGTTGGATTGACCAGGGCGCGACTCAAGGTTTACCTATCTTGAATGTAAAAACACGTCAGATTTCTGGCCTGATCGAAGTTGAATTAGCAAAGCACATTGCTGACAAAACCAACTGGCGCACGCTACTAAAAGGCGACGGTGACGATATGGAATTGGTAGAAAAAGCCAAAGAACTATTGCCATTGGTTGAGGATAAAATCCAAGAGATCAGAGCGAAGTTTGGCGACGATGCCATCGAGATTCTGAGCGAAAACATCACTTCACTGAGCTACCCCGTTGAACAGCACCCAGTGAAGATTGTATCGCACAACTTTGATAAGAACCCTGAAGTGACTGGTGTACTTCAAGGCATTAAAGGTCAATACCTTATCTTGGATACTGGTGTGATTAACATCCGTAAATTCGGTTCTTACGAAGTTGAGGTTTCTGCTTAATAAGCAGAGCGCCATCACAAGTGAGATACAAAAATGCCCTGAGGCTTCTGCTTCAGGGCATTTTTCATTTCAGATGAGACGATCAGCTTTAATAAAGCAACATACAAAGACTAGAGCGCGACCACATCTCCATCGACACAGTTCTTGCCGTTGGCTTTCGCGCGATAGAGAGATTGATCGGTTAAGTTCACGAGTGCGTCAATAGTGACACCGTCTTCACAGGCTCGGCTATCACTTATTCCTATACTGACACTCACATTAAATCGAACCTTCTCATCGATTTTGAACTCGGCTTGATTGAACTCTTGACGAATTTGTTCTGAAACCTCGCGCGCAGTTTCAAGAGAGGCATGTGGGATAAATATAATGAATTCTTCACCACCCCAACGGCCCGCCACTCCTCCGACTTTCTCGGCATTGCGCTTGGTGATGTTAGCCAAAGCACAAATCACCTCATCGCCCACCATGTGACCGAAAGTATCATTAATCGACTTAAAATCATCGATATCCAACAGCATACAAACGAGGTAATTTTCAGAGATAATATGCTCTCTTAGCCATTCGTAAATCGCCCTACGATTGAGCAGATCCGTCATTTCATCGTAGTTCGCTTGGTGAACCAACTGCTTTTCCAACATCACCTTTTGCGTCACATCTTCAAGCACAACCTGAACCGCGGGCTGACCTTTCCACATAATGGCATTGTCGTAAATATTGAAGAATCGATGAACACCGTCGAAGCCAATGTTTTCGACCACCGTGCTGGTCCCCGACAACTCCCCCGACACAATCGCGTGATAATGTTTACTGATACCGTCTGTATTCTGCTGTGGCACCAATCCGAGGATCGAATCCAGCGCTAATACTTGCTCTATGGAAGTGCCACCTTGTAATTTGACCCACGATTGATTGACCATCAGAGGTTTGAAATCTCGATGAACCAAAATGCCCTGTCCTGATTGCATAATCATATCTTGATACATCTTGTCTTGTTCACGCACTGCATTTTGTAGCTGAATAGCTGGGGAAAGATCGATAACCGTGACTTGAAGTGCCGGTCTTCCCTGCCACTCCGTTACATGGTCGATAGAAAACACGGTGAACTCTCTACCATTGCGATCAACATTGGTATAAGTGTGGACCTGAGGGTCGCGTTGACCACTGACGGTTTCAAGATAATTTTGGTAAGCGAGAACGTGAAACTCTTCAGGTATGAGATCGAGAAAGCTATCTATATTGGAAAGTAGTTCTTCTGGTGATTGATATCCATAAATACGAGCATAATTAGCATCAACACTAACTACATTCATATCTTGAATAGTTATTACACCGTAAGTGGATTCGAAATTTATTGAAGACATTGCCAACTCCGTACTCTAGCTATACTTCATCACTGGAGCATAAGAACACATCCTGCCAACGCTTCCACATAATCTATTACGCGCTAGGGACATTAATATAATATCTAGTATATCGTACTGTTGGTGGCTTCTCTACAATTCAATCGCTAACACGAGTCACCAAAAGTAGACAAGCATCTCAATCTGATTACGCGCGTCAAAAAACAAAAAAAGATAACGTATATCTATGTAAGCATTACCTTTTCTGCTTTCGGCTTAAATCTAAGTTGCTTAGCTAGTATTCACCGCCTAAAACTTGTTCGCTATTCATTCCAATCCGAAAAATAGGAGATTAAGAAGTCGATCGCCAGTCGTGCTCTCTGGGGTAAAAAACGGCGGTTTTGATATACGACCCAACTGCTGGTTCCTGCTCCCCAATATTCTTCAAGTACTGGGACAAGCTTTCCATTAGTCAGACCGCCATTGAAACTGCTTTTGGGAAGGTAGACAACACCAAGCCCCTCTTCACATGCTTTCAGTACTGCGCTCGAATTGTTGCTGCGCCAGCGCCCATGAACTCGTACTGCATTTAACGGTTTTCCCTCTTTCTCGAATAACCATTGGTCACTGTTGGCGATAATACAGCTGTGCATTTTTAGCTGTTCTGGATGAGTTGGCGTACCAAATTGCTCTATATAGTCTTTACTGGCTGCAGCCGCCATTGGGCGATCGACAAGCTTTCTTGCCACCAAACCGGAATCATCCAACCGTCCGTAACGAATGGCGAAGTCGATACCATCTTCGATGAAGTTAACCATCTTGGTGTTGAAGTTCATTTCAATAGTCAGATCGGGGTGATCTTTCGCAAATTCCATCAGTGCTGCCGCGACATGGTTTTCTGCAAATGCACCTGCAGCACTGACACGCAAAGTACCGCTAAGCTGAGCTTGCTGAGACGTAACTTGTTCATTCGCTTGTTGCAACCCAATCACTAGGTCTTTGCACTGTTGATAATAAGTATGGCCAGACTCTGTCAGGCTAACCAACCTTGTTGAACGCGCAAGCAGAGCCACTCCCACTCTCTCTTCCAACCTTGAAACCTGCCGACTCACATGGCTGGTACTGCAACCTAACTGCTTGGCGGCTGCTGAAAAGCCGTGACACTCAGCAACCGCAACAAATTCATTAATCCCTTCAAAGCTATCCATACTTAATCTACTCGTATTTTATCTTTGCTATATAGCAACAATGTTTTGCCTATTTTGCATATTATCACTTAATTGGTTTGGAACTAGTATTAGATACAACAAGACGGCGATAGCTAAGTAACAACACGATACCTAGCGCTAAGCGTCAGCGCTTAACGAAAAGTGTCAGCACTTAACGAAAAGCGTCAGCACCTAAATAAAAACAGCAGCTCAAAGGGATGAATCATGAAAAAAATACTAATTCCAGTAACTAACCACGCAACACTTGGCGATACAGACCAAGCTAACGGTACTTACGCTCCAGAACTTACCCACGCTCTTAAAGAGATCATGGCTGCTGGATTCGAATACGATATCGCTTCTATCAATGGTGGCAAAGCCCCACTCTACGGAACGGATATTGAGGGAGATACGGTTAATGCTGATATCTTGGCGGATGATGATTTCCAAAACCGCATCAACAACACGATTCCAGTAAGCCAAATTAATGCAGAAAGCTACGACGCTATCTTCTACCCAGGTGGTTTTGGTCTACTTTCAGACTTAGCAACCAATGAACAGTTCGCTAGCATCGCAGCAAAGCATTATGAAGATGGTGGTATTGTCGCTGCAGTATGTCACGGCCCTGCAGCTCTACTTCCTATCGTACTGAGCAACGGAGAGAAGCTACTAAGCTCTAAATCGGTGACTGGCTTTACACGTGAAGAAGAGATCGACTTTGGTACCATCAATGACATTCCGTTTCTACTAGAAGAATCGCTTGCTCGTGGCGCAGCACGTTTCAACAAGGTTCAACCTTGGCAAGAGCTTGTGATTGTTGATGAGCGAGTAATTACAGGCCAGAACCCAACTAGCGCACACGCAGTGGGTGTAGCGATTGTTGAGCAACTTTCTTAGTCGAATTACTGTCTTGATTAGATCACTGGCGCTAACTCAATAAGCACGGTGAAACCAAAAAGAGCATACTTCCAACTCAATATTCATGAGAGAAATATGCTCTTTTCTAATTCTGTCGCTATTAAGTGCTAGTGACTTTTTGCTAATTACTTCTGCTAATGGCTTCGCAAGATCCCTTCAAGCACATTGAACAGCAAGTCGATCTCTTCAATCGAATTGTAATGCATACAACCAATACGCACTACACCCTGCTCTTCAATACCCAACTGCTTCACTAAACCTAATGCGTAGAAATGTCCGTTCCACACACAGATATTATGCTCACCCAACTTCTTAGCGATGAACTCTGGAGAGTGGTTATCAAAGGTGACGGCGAACGTTGGCGTTCTCAGGTTCGAATCAAATTCCGTCTTACCATAGAGTTTTGCCCCTTCAAGATCGGCCAAGCGCTTTAGGAAGTACTCGCTCAACTGGCTTTCATGCTTGTTATAAAGCGCGTAGC
Source organism: Vibrio sp. T20 (assembly GCF_007858795.1). Taxonomy (NCBI): domain Bacteria; kingdom Pseudomonadati; phylum Pseudomonadota; class Gammaproteobacteria; order Vibrionales; family Vibrionaceae; genus Vibrio; species Vibrio sp. T20. The sequence goes on along the minus strand of NZ_VFEB01000045.1, from coordinate 67,772 downwards.
TTTGTTCCAAACGAGAACGCAGTGAATCTGTTGGTTCACCAAACTGCGCTAAATAATCCACCGCCGCAATCACACCCGCTAGGCCTTCGAAGCTTTGTGTACCTGTTTCAAATCGGCCTGGGCCAATGTTAGTTGCAGGCTCAACCTTGTATGGCTTTAACGTATGCAGCCATTGAGGCGCAATGTATGCAATGCCAACATGCGGGCCGAAGAACTTATAAGCCGAGCACGCTAAGAAATCACAATTTAGTTTTTGAACATCGATCAAGTGATGAGGAGCGTAGTGAACCGCATCGACATAAACCTGCGCACCGTGCTGATGTGCAAGCTCAATAACTTTCGCCATGTCGACAATCGAGCCTGTGGTATTCGAAGCAAAGGTCACAGCAACCAGCTTGGTCTTCTCATTTAACAGAGACTCAAAGTGTGCCATGTCTAGGCTGCAATCCGACTCGTCTACACGAACTTGGCGGACAATCGCGCCTTTGTCGTCTGCTGCTTGTTGCCAGCTCGATACATTCGAGTAGTGGTCTAGTGCAGTAACAATCACTTCGTCGCCAACTTGCCAATCGCGGCTAATCGCTCGGCTCAATTGGAAGGTCAGCGATGTCATGTTCGCGCCGAACACAACGTTGCCAGAAGACTCAGCATTGAGTAGCGCTTGTGCTGCTTCTCTCGCTTGCTGCATTAAGCTTGTCGTCTTTTGGCTAGAAAAGTAGTGACCGCCGAGGTTTGAATTAAAGTGCCCAAGGTATTCCGTCATGGATGCTAAAACATTTTCAGGAACCTGAGAGCCACCCGGCCCATCAAAAAAGGTCACCGGCTTACCGTTATGGTACTGGCCTAGCGCGCTAAACTGCTGGCGCACATCATTAAGAGTGAAGGACATTGCGCGCATCCTTAGCCGTTAGAACAAACACATCCATGTAGCCCATTTCATCGTGGTCTATGGTACGAATCGGTTGTGCGTTGTGCCAAAGCTTGCTGTCGGCCAGCATTGCGACTTCACCGTCTTCCAGCACTTTTCTAAAGAACGGTGCTTCATGTGAGTCTTGGTACAGCATGATTTCGCCACCCACAATGTTATGACGGTTAACGCCAATTAAAGCGATGTGGTCGAAGCCATCTTGGTGAACACCTTCTGGTGCAACCTGCGTCTCTTCAAAAATGGCAGCGATACGGATTTGGTGGATTTCGATTTCTTGTCCGTCTTCAAGCCCATTGGTTTCAATAAACAGTTCACACATCTCTTGCATGCCTTCGCTGCTTAGAATTGGTGCTTCAATTGGCTCGAATTGGCGAACAACGTCACCTTGAAAGTGATTAATGTCTTCAGACTGAACAAAGTTATGTTTGTCTAGCTCTACGACTTGTCCATTACTGAATTGAACCACCGAGTACCTTCTCAATCGAAACTGACCATCCGCGTGCTCTGTACTTGGAAGCTTAGAGAATGACGGTGACAACTCCTCAATTGCGTGGTTACTGAGGTGGGTAATATGTAGGGTATTTTCGTGAGCATGTAACATCATCGACTCCTTAATGATTGTTAATTAACTTTCGATATTTAACGTTTTGTTTACATAAAGGATACTTGAAGATCTTGCCAAATCAACATTAAACAATCATTTATCCCGTCAGATTTAATAATTCAGACACTAAATCTAAACTGAAATTCAAAAGCAGTGTATAACACCAGAATAAAAGATGACCAACTCTTAAAACTAGCACACTCCACTAGCTAGTTATAAATCCCTACAAATTTAAATTTAACGATATTATTAACTGGCAAGTGATATTTCATATTGTGTCAGCCCTTTCGCTTCAATACGCCAGCCTCCTTGCATGAGTTCAGGCATCACACTCGTCATCATTCATTTCTATGCTTTTGCACAGCGAAATACGACCTACCTATCAATTGCCAAGCTATTGATTATTTACACAACAAACTGAAATTGGTTAATTTATGACTAAGCCAGAAACCAAACGCCTTTGCTTGCGCGTCTGGAACAGGTCGAGTTCGGGGGGAACTCGGCCGCCCTAAATGGCTCATTTCTTTTAAGGGAGCGACTTGGTAGCTCTTTTAGTCTCGAAGATATTTGAAGTGGAATGTCGCGGGTGGGATTTGAAAACAAGAGTATTAAGCGTTGGAAATCCACTATGGTAATGGATGTAGCTTCGAGATAAGCGGCATGTATTCACAAATGTTAGTCGCTCTTCCCTAACACTATTTGTGCCGTTATTTGGTAGGCATTTTACTAAATCAGATCCTGTCCATGGCTTTGCCCTACTAAAAGTTATCCATTCATCTAATGTTGCTCGTTGTGAATCCCCGTGTTGTATCACGGGGAAAATTTAACTAAATATTAAGACTCTTGTTACTTACTATTTATTTTGACATCAGTGTTTTCTAATATTAAATCTTTTACTATTCCATCAACTGAAGAGATGCTTGTAACCTCTTTTCTAAACTTAGACTCTTGAGAATTGGAAAAATCTACTATCTCACTCTCGAAAGCTACGACGTTAGAATGAGATACGTTGCCAAGTTTACTCTTAAAAATATTTTCTTTTTCTCGAATTGTCTCGTCAAGAGTCTTGACACTATTTTTGATTATTTGGTCGCCGCTCCTGCGTACAGTATTCAGTTGTACTTTGGATTCAGCAGAGAGTTCTATCTTCGCTCTCTCTATTAACTTTTCAATCTCGTGCTCTTTAGGTTGTATATAAAAAGCAGTTACGGCTAACGTTACAATAACGAGTGATGTATACACTCCGAGGATAGTAGCTCGGAAATCATTACGAATTAATGCAATTACACCACCTTTGCCATCTTCTTTTTTAATTTGGATAGGATTTGTTGTAAGTTGCATTGTCAAAATAAACACGATAAGTATTAGACCTATTCCGATCATGTAAATCGGTGATAAAGCACTTTCGTCTTTAAACATAGCTAACGCAGCTGTGATAATGAACGTAATAATTGCACTAAACACGCCTAGTGTTTCAACATTAGTTTTGTTCAGTTCTTTAACTTCTTTTTCTATCAGAGCCTGCTTCGCAATCGCTTCAGAATCAATGTATTCACGAGTATAAATCAAGTTTTCAAACGCTTGATTGGTTACCGATAATAAGGCAATACTCCCATAAATTGGATCACTTTTAATTTTATGCAATCGCTCTTTAGCTTTAGAGTACTCGCGTTTTTCAAAGTGGTCTTTACAAATCCCCAACTCTAACTCATGGGTGTCCCTAACCAAATATTCTGCAAAATCAATACCCAAATTTTTACCCGGGGCCATCAGAGATAAAGCTAAATTGTTTTTCTGCCTAATAAGCTCTTTGCAGTCCCAGTCCTGAATACATTCTTTATAGAGCCTTAGAGCTTCTTCTTTGTTTGTCTTCTTAGCAACATGCGCGTATGAGTGCTTGAAATCAGGGTTGAACGGATACTTTTGATATAGCTCTTTTACACGACCTTCGTTTGAGTCATTGACAGAACCGTTAAACATTAAAATTTCCACTTCTAGAAAGCTTAATATCTCTACTGCTTTGTCATCTTTTTCAAAATTTTGTCGTTTTTTTACATGTAACAAATACGCTGAAATATCTTTTTGTCTTCCTAATTCTTGAAAGTACAGCCAGAACAAATAAGACTCTCCAAATGACAACCATTTTTTAGGGGAGGCGTTAGCAAATGATGTTAGCTCATCGATGAGCGTATTGAAATGTTGAAACTGGGAGTTATCATCTGTTTGAAGAATCGTTTGCCCTATACCTGTCAAAGCCTGGAACTCTTCAAAGCGTTTTTCGTAATCGATCATATTTATTTAGTTTATTAATGGTATTTAGCTGATAATACTCGTTTTTCTTTCTGAGAAAAAGCCGCCTCTAATGGTTCAGCTCTTTATATGACTTTATCGGGATTTACCAAACGTTTGGATAACATTTTGAATTGACCGCAATCTTCATGTGCTTAGTTTCAAGCCTTTTGTATTGAGTCGGAATTGGTTTCATTTCTCCCAACCCCTGAAGGTTCTCACGAACCAAAGGCGCTCACGCAGCATCGTTGTTTCATGAACTGACCAAACAGGATGAATAGTTGCCCTATCAAAAAAAGGGATTCTTTGTTTCAAGCAAAGACTCTCTATCAATAAGAATCAAACCATATTGCACGATAATAGCTAGATGAAAAAACCGATAAAGTAGTGATGATCTTGTGGTATCACTGCATAGCAAACGCCCTATATCTTGTATCCATATCCAAAACCTACACACGACGATTTCCTTACGTATAGCTCCAATTAATCTACTTCCTTTTTCAGGTGGTGGTTTCGCCGATCTTTAAGCCACGAAAACGTTTGTCTCCATTAAGTTCTAACGTATAACGAATAATTACACTTCAACCCTTGTTTAACCTTTTATTGCCTCCATATTTTCCATACAATCCTAAGCGATTATAAATAAAAACAATTTCAATTTCGGAGTCCTCATGAGCGACGTAAAGCACTGTAATTTATTGATTCTTGGTTCTGGCCCTGCTGGCTATACAGCTGCAGTTTACGCTGCTCGTGCAAACCTAAACCCAGTACTTGTTACCGGTATGCAGCAAGGTGGTCAGCTTACCACCACAACAGAAGTCGAAAACTGGCCGGGTGATGCTGAAGGTTTAACGGGTCCAGCTCTAATGGATCGCATGAAAGAGCACGCAGAGCGCTTTGAAACAGAGATCCTGTTCGACCACATTAACGAAGTCGACCTATCAAACCGCCCTTTCCGTCTTAAAGGCGATTCAGGCGAGTACACGTGTGATGCGTTGATCATCTCAACAGGTGCATCAGCTAAGTACCTAGGTTTAGATTCTGAAGAAGCATTCAAAGGCCGCGGCGTTTCTGCTTGTGCAACGTGTGATGGTTTCTTCTACCGCAACCAGAAAGTAGCGGTTGTAGGTGGTGGTAACACGGCTGTTGAAGAAGCACTTTACCTATCTAACATCGCGTCTGAAGTTCACCTAGTTCACCGTCGTGACACGTTCCGCGCTGAAAAGATTCTAGTTAAGCGTTTAATGGACAAAGTAGAGAACGGCAACATTGTTCTTCACACTGACCGCACGCTAGACGAAGTTCTAGGCGACGACATGGGCGTGACTGGCGTTCGTATTAAAGATACTCAGTCTGATAAGACGGAAGATATCGAAGTAATGGGCGCGTTCATTGCTATCGGTCACCAGCCAAACACGGAAATCTTCAAAGGCCAAGTTGATATGAAAGATGACTACATCATCGTTCAGTCTGGTCTTGAAGGTAACGCGACACAAACAAGCATCCCTGGCGTATTCGCTGCAGGTGACGTAATGGACCACAACTACCGCCAAGCAATCACTTCTGCAGGTACAGGTTGTATGGCTGCACTGGATGCTGAACGCTTCCTAGATGGCCTTAACGATAAGTAAATCTGAGATTGCAGATTTGATTATCGGTGCTCTCGCCTCAGTAGATGCAGGGCGTCATCACATTTTGTTGTAAATCCCTAGAGCCCAGTGGTATATCCACTGGGCTTTCTTTTGTATACTAGCCGCCCTCAACAAATAATAATTATCATTAAGCCTTCATAATGGATAAGAAAAAACAACGCAGCTTGAACAAGTGGCTTAAGCAACAGAGTAAGTTAGCGAAACGCTGGCTTATGATTGCGATTAGCCTTGGCGTACTTTCAAGCGTGTTTTTAATTGCTCAAGCAGCTCTTCTCGCCTCTATTCTTCACCAACTGATCATCGAGAATGTCGATAAATCTGAACTGGTTGGTCATTTCGCAGGCTTGGCATTATCGGTCGTTGGCCGTGCGGGCTGTACATGGGGACGTGAGATCGCAGGTTATCGCTGTGGTGAACAGATCCGTGTCTATATCAGGCAACTCATCCTTGATAAGTTACGCGAGTTAGGCCCTGCTTACATTAAAGGTAAACCTGCCGGTACGTGGGCAACGCTGTTGTTAGAACAAGTAGAAGACATGCAAGATTTCTTCTCTCGTTATTTACCTCAGATGTCTCTATCGGTAATGATTCCGTTCATTATTTTGGTCGTAGTATTCCCTGTAAACTGGGCAGCAGGACTGATTTTCTTGATTACTGCTCCACTGGTGCCGATGTTCATGGCACTTGTTGGTATGAAAGCAGCCGATGCAAACCGTAAAAACTTCAAAGCACTGCAACGTCTTTCTGGTCACTTCTATGACCGTTTGCAGTCAATGACAACCATCCGTCTTTTCGACCGTACTAGCGCTGAAACAGAAGTATTGAAAGGTGCATCTGAAGTGTTCAGAACGCGTACCATGGATGTATTGAAGATCGCTTTCTTGTCTTCTGCTGTGCTTGAATTCTTCACGTCTATCTCTATTGCGATGACGGCAGTTTACTTTGGTTTCACCTACATTGGTGAGCTTAACTTCGGTCACTACGGTGCAGGCATTACGCTATTCGCTGGTTTGTTTATCCTTATCTTAGCGCCAGAGTTTTACCAGCCTCTGCGTGACTTAGGTACGTTCTACCACGCGAAGCAACAAGCTGTAGGCGCGGCTGAGAGTATTGTCGAGTTTCTAGAAACCGACATCACTAAGGTTAAATCAGGTGACACTCAGCTAGACCCAGCTCAAGGCATCAATATTGAAGCTCAAGATCTCAAAGTGTTAAGCCCTGAAGGTGTTCAATTGGTTGGCCCTATCTCGTTTGCACTGAACACTCGCCAGTCAACTGCGTTAGTTGGCCCAAGTGGTGCGGGTAAAACAAGTTTGATCAATGCGATTCTTGGTTTCATGCCTTATGAAGGAAGCTTGAAAATCAATGCTGTTGAATTACGTGACCTCGACTTAGCCTCTTGGCGTAAAACGATTAGTTGGGTTGGTCAAAACCCATTGTTGTTGCACGGCAGCATTCGTGACAACGTCACTCTAGGTAAGCATGATATCACTGACCAAGTTGTCCAAAACGCGCTTGAGCAATCATTTGCTAACGAATTCGTAAACGAGCATGGTTTAGATTACATGATTTCTGATCGCTCAGGTGGCCTGTCTGTTGGTCAATCTCAACGTTTGGCTTTGGCTCGCGCAATGATTCAAGACGGTCAATTCTGGTTGCTTGATGAACCGACTGCCAGCCTAGACACTCGTAGTGAACAGCTCGTGATGAAAGGCATCAACAGCAACATCGAAAGTCGCACTGCCCTGCTTGTGACGCACCAACTTGCTCCTCTTCAATCGGTCGATAACATTCTGGTTATGCGCGATGGTGGTCTTGTGGAACAAGGTCATTACTCTCAGCTTTCGACTGCGGGTGGTTTATTCGAAGAGATGCTAAACGCGAACTTAGCTCAACAAGACAATAAGGGTAATTTAGATGCGTGATTTACTGCCTTACCTGAAACTCTATAAAAAGCATTGGTTTGGCCTATCGCTAGGCATGCTATTAGCTTTTGCTACTCTATCGGCTTCTATCGGCTTGTTAACGCTATCAGGTTGGTTTATTTCAGCTTCTGCGGTTGCTGGCCTTACGATTGCGCGTGAAACCTTCAACTACATGCTACCGGGTGGTGGTGTGCGTGGTTTGGCGATGAGCCGTACTGCGGGTCGCTGGGGTGAACGTGTTGTTAGCCACAATGCAACATTCAAACTATTAACTGATCTGCGTATCTTCTTCTTCAAGAAGCTGGCTCCGCTGATCCCAGGTCGTATTTCAAACCTTCGTGACGCTGACCTACTTAACCGCTTGGTTGCTGATGTCGACGCAATGGACCACGTTTACTTGCGCTTAGTAAGCCCTGTGACGGTTGGTGTATTGGGTATCTTCTTCCTGACGCTGTTCTTGATGTGGTTTGATACCTCGCTAGGCCTGATCTTAGGTTCTATCCTTCTGATCATGCTGTTGGTTTGGCCTATCTTGTTCTACAAGCTGGGTAAACGTAACGGTGGCGAGCTTACACAAAACAAAGCAGACCTTCGTGTAACGACACTAGATTGGATTGAAGGCTATAGCGAACTGACTCTGTTTGGTGCGGAAGAGCGTTACCGTAATGCGATTCTAGAAACCCAACACAAGCTAATGGCGAACCAGTTTGTAAACGCTAACCTAACCGGTATGGCTTCAGCTGCGCTCATGCTGTTCAACGGTTTAACGCTGGTTCTAATGCTTTGGCTTGCGGCTGATGGCGTGGGTGGCAATGCACCAGACCCGTTCATCGCGCTAATGGCGTTCGCAACTATGGCAAGTTTTGAATTGTTAATGCCAATCGCAGGCGCATTCCAGCATTTAGGTCAAACTCTGTCTTCAGCGCGTCGCTTGAATGAAGTCATTCTGTCAGAGCCTGAAGTTCAGTTCGCGGAAGAGAAACTGGACATCAACAAGCCGCTTGATATTACGTTCTCAAACGTGACGTTCAACTACCCTGATTCTGAGCGCAGTGTTCTGAACGCTGTTGACCTAACGATCCCTGCAACGAACAAGATCGCAATTGTTGGTCAAACGGGTTCTGGTAAATCAACTCTGATTCAACTGCTGACTCGTTACTGGGACCCTAAAAAGGGTTACATCTCTATCGCAGGCATTGAGCTGACACAATGGAACGAGTCACAACTGCGTGAATCGATCAGTGTGGTAAGCCAGCGTGTCGACATTCTAAATGGTACTTTGCGTGACAACTTGTTGATTGCAAGACCAGAAGCAACCGATGATCACTTAGCAAATATCCTAAGAGATGTTGGTCTAGAAAAGCTGCTTGAGAATACTGCACTTGATAGCTGGTTAGGTGACGGTGGCCGTCAACTGTCTGGTGGTGAGAAGCGCCGTATTGGTATCGCACGTGCGATTCTTCATGATGCCCCTATTCTGCTTCTCGATGAGCCAACAGAAGGCTTAGATAAGCAAACTGAACAGAGCATCATGGCACTGTTTGAGAAGCATTTTGAAGGCAAGACGGTTATCTTCATTACGCACCGTTTGATTGGTCTGGAATCGATGGATTCGATTGTTCTGATTGAACAAGGCGAGATTGTTGAACACGGCTCCCATGAGAAGCTGTTAAACGAAGAAGGACGTTACTTCCAACTTCGCCAGGCAATCTAGCTCCTTCATAAGTTATAAAAAAAACCATTCAAAGCCCGAGTCCATGCTCGGGCTTTTTTATTGTCTGTGATTCGAGTATCGAGCAGCTGCCGAATGATAACCCTAATAAATAACATCCCAGCCATTTGTAAGTACAGTCAATACACAACTTACAATAGCTTACCAAGAGCAAACGCCATTTCTTGTAACATACAGGCTTTATAGCTTGCAGATAACGTGGTCTCCTATGGTACACAAACTCACTATTCCAACTCTTGTTTTTACAGCGATGCTTACCGCTTGTGGCGGAAGCAACGACGGTAATAACACCAACGCATCAAAGAATGTCATCGACGCATCAAGCGCTAGCTCAGTGGTTAACTTAGGAAGTAATTACTCACTGCAATTCAGCGTAAAATCGATTGCTGCGGGTACAGACAAAAACGTGAACATTGATATTACTCAGTATGGTAATACACAAAAAGCGAGTGGTAATTTCGCGCAAGTTCACGGTATTCCTGAGCGCAATTACAAAACCCAAAACGATGCTGATATTACCTTTTCAGTAACGGCAACAAACTCTGCAGGAAAAACGTTTAGCGTTGAAAACTTCGATATTTACTACGAAAACTTTAACTCAACAACGACACCTGAAATGCTTGCTATCGCAGAGGTCGAAAACAACATAAACAACGTCATTCGATGGAAAAAAGCGGATACAGTGACTATCAATAAGCAGTTCATTATTGATAACAGTGGCATCAAATTTAATATCGACCAAATGAGACCTATGAACCTTTATGTTCGTGTCGGTAACACTTTAAGTAATGGCATTCAATTTGTACCGTACTTCGCTCAAAGTAATTCTGAGGTGTTCGCTCGTGTACCAACTAACGACTGTTCTGTTATCACAAATACCACAGGTGATTTGCTCGCCAATGGCATCAAGCAACGCACATGCGTAGAAGCACACGGTTATAAGATTCCACTGTTGATTGAAGACCAGTCAAAAAATAACGGTGCAGCAAAAGTCGCTCACGTTAAGAACATCATGCAGTACTACCTAGATAGCTTCCCAGCAGAAGTAACTAAGGCTATTTACGACAGTAAAGCTACCATGGGATTCTTTTACGATGATGAGTGGTCTGACAGAGATGGAGGTGACTTCTTAGATGAACATTACCGTTTCCAAGATCTGTTTGCGACAGAAACAACTGACACATCGACTGGCGAAAACAAGCCTGACTTAGTGACTCAAAGAGACGCTGCGTTCGAAGAGATTATTCACTTTGTTCACGATTACGGTGTGATGAACTTAGCGGTACAATCATCTTCATCGAAATGGGGAATAATGCAAAAAGAACTCGATGAGCTCAATGAAAAAGCGATTCTTGCGGGTTCTTACTTTCCGAACGGAAAAGACTCGACGATTGTCGAAGCTGATTTAGACGCTGAGTCATACGACCAAGAGTACCTAGCCTACTCTCTTTATGCCTACTACGACCTGAACTATAAGGGTTACAGCGCCCAAGAATTAAGTTCTGCAACTTTCACAGAGCTACAAGCTAATGACCCTGCGATGGTTACATTTATGGAGCAGTACTTCCCTACTCGTGCGGCCCTTAAAGCTAAGTTCCCAGGTTACCCGAACAACTAGCTGGGGTTCATAACTCTGACTAGCACACACAAAAAAGCCGAATGTGGTATTCACATTCGGCTTTTAAATAACGTTCTCGCGGATTAACTTAGTACGTTTTAGGGACCAAATTAATCACTGTTCGCTAAGCGCTTACAGCTTGAAGCGGCTGATTTCGCTTTCTAGCTCGTGAGACAGTTCAGAAAGCTGCGCAGCTTGCTCTGCAGCTTGGTGTGCTTCGTCCGCTAGCTCGTTAGATACGTCACGGATTCCCTCAGTGTTACGAGTGATCTCAGACGTTACAGACGCTTGCTCTTCTGCAGCTGAAGCAATCTGTGTCGCCATGTCGCTGATGCGTTCAACAGCAGCATGGATTTGCGTCAGGCTTGCAGCCGCTGAGTTCGCGTCATCAACACTTGTTTCAGCAAGTGTACGGCTATCGTTCATGATGTTAACCGCTTTGCCTGTTGTACCTTGTAGCAACTCAATCGTTTGTTGAATTTCTTGCGTTGAACCGTGTGTACGTTGGCTCAGAACACGAACTTCATCCGCTACTACCGCGAAACCACGACCTTGCTCACCGGCACGCGCTGCTTCAATAGCGGCGTTAAGTGCAAGTAGGTTCGTTTGTTCAGCGATACCTTGAATGTTAGACAGGATAGCGTTGATGCTGTTGCCGTGCTCTTCAAGCTCTAGAATCACGTTGGTTGCAATTTGAACTTCTTGAGCAAGGTTTTGGATAGAGCTTTGAGTCTGTGTCACTTGACCAGTACCGTGCTCACACGCGCCAACCGCTTCAGATGAGTTCTGTGCAGTATGGTCTGCGTTACCCGCGATCTCTTGTGTTGCTGCAGCCATTTCGTTAACGGCTGTTGCTACCATGTTGATCTCGTCTTGTTGCATTTGGATACGAGCACTACGTTCTTCAGCTTGAGAAGCCGTTTGACGTGCTTGGTTGCCTAGCGCAGCAGATACTTCGCTTAGCTTGATCACCATGGTGTGCATATTGCCCACAAAACGGTTGAAGTTTGCAGCAAGCTGACCAATTTCGTCGTCGCTCTTAGGCTCAAGACGTTGAGTAAGGTCGCCCTCACCTGAAGCAATTTCTTCAAGAGCAGCTGAAACACGGTTTAGGTCGCGGAATAGGAAGCTCACTAACCAAGACACAAGTACGATTACAATTAGCGTGATAATTACAGCAGTGATGATCAGCTGAGTAAGTAGCGTTGAGTGGTTCGCTTCTTCTGTTGCTTTGTCCATCTGAACCGCGAAGATCCAGTTACTGTTAGGCACCTTCGTGAAGTAAAGCAGCTTCTCAGCACCGCGCTCTTTGATGATCTCGATACTACCCGTACGCACTGCGTTCTCGATAATAGGCATAGAGATGTCATTAGAAAGTTGGCTTACCGGCTTCAAGCTTAATGCTGAATCTGGGTGAGCTAGGAATGTGCCGTCAGAGGCATCAATTAGCATTGCGTATGCATTGTCACCAACATCAAGACTGATTACATCGTTAACCAATTGGTCAATAAGTACGTCTGCACCAACAACACCAACAAGTTGGCCGTTGTGGCGAACAGGTTCTGCAATCGTTACTAGAAGCGCTTTAGTAATCGCATCTTGGTAAGCAGTGGTGATGATTTGCTTACCTGCAGCGTTTGCTTCTTGGTACCAAGGACGTTGACGAGGATCGTAATCTGCACGATTACGTTCAGGGTGTGAACGGTACATCCCGCCTTCTGGAGTACCTAAAAAGATATCGTCAAAGCCACCCGCTACACGAGCTTGCTTGAGGAAAGGAACAACATCACTTTCTCGTGAAAACTCATTAAATGCTGATGCGATATCGGTACGGATATCAATCCAGTTCTTAATACCTTCAGATGCTGCTTCAGATACGCTTTCAGCTCGTAGGTATACGCCATTACGAGTCTGTTCAAATAATTGGTTTGCTGACAACCAAGTCAACGCTGTAGCCATAACGACAACAGCAGATAGGCTAGCACCTATCAACTTCTGCTTTAGTGTTAGTTTCATGTCAAAGTTTCACGAGTGGTGGGAAATCCCGCGCATACTACCCAATATCAGTATTAAATTCGAGCGATTTCACAATTTAATATCGGAATATAATTTTAAGCAAACCATAAGCTTACCTAATGTCAATTCCTTGGCTTGTCGCCAAATTTAAGGCGCTATTTGCTATGTGATTATTAGAAATAATGTCAGATTTAGTACGGTAAAAAAACAAAAAGGCAGAAGAGTTTCCTCTTCTGCCTTCATATTATTTACCGCTCTACTGCGTATAAATTGCAGTAGATTTTAGCTTAGAAAGCCTAGCGTTTTTCTGTACGCATACCCATTAGCAAGCTCACACACATCAGTAATAGAATGATGGTGAATGGCAATGCCGTCGAGATTGCACCCGCTTGTAGAGCTTGTACTGCTTCAGTACCACCAACCCACAATAGAGCGACAGCAATCGCACCTTCAAGGAACGCCCAGAACACACGTTGAGGCACAGGCGTATCAACTTTACCACCCGCGGTGATGCTATCGATTACTAGAGAGCCTGAGTCAGACGATGTAATGAAGAAGACTAAAACCAATACAACCGCAATGATTGAAAGCAGAGTACCAAATGGTAATACATCAAACATTTGGAACATCGCTAGCGATACATCGGTTAAACCTTCTTGACCAAGAATACCAATGTTATTCACGATTTGGTCAATCGCCATACCACCAAACACTGACATCCAAATGATAGTCACGGTAGTCGGTACAATCAGTACTGCTGTGATGAACTCACGAACCGTACGACCTTTAGAAACACGAGCGATAAACATACCTACGAATGGTGACCATGAGATCCACCAAGCCCAGTAGAATACCGTCCAACCGTGTAGCCAAGCTTCATCTTCACGGCCGTGAGGGTTACTCAGCGGAATGATGTTTTCGATATATGCCATCAATGTTGTTGGTATTGAACCCAGCGTCACTGCATAACCGATTAGCGCAACTAAGATCAGCAGTAAGAAAGCTACTAGCATATTGATATTACTGATAACTTTAACGCCACCATCAATACCACGAAGTACGGAGACAACCGCTAATAAAGTCACCACTGTAATAACAATGACTTGCAGCCCTAAGCCCGCTTCAATACCGAATACATGCTGAATACCACTTGCCGCTTGTTGTGCACCTAGGCCAAGCGATGTCGCCAAACCGAATAGGGTTGCAAGAACTGCAAGAATATCAACAATGTGACCTGCCCAGCCCCAAGCTCTATCACCTAAGATTGGGTAAAAGATAGAACGAATTGAAAGAGGTAATCCCTTGTTGTAAGAGAAGAAAGCAAGTGACAATGCCACTACACCATAAATCGCCCAAGGATGCAGTCCCCAGTGATACATGGTTGCACCTAGTGCTAGCTTAGCCGCTTCTGGTGTATTCGCTTCAACACCTAACGGCGTTTCATACCAACCTGTGTAGTAAGCAGCTGGCTCCGCCACACTCCAGAACATCAAACCGATACCCATACCTGCAGCGAACAGCATGGACAACCAAGACATGAATGAGTAATCAGCGGTTGCATCAACGCCACCTAGGCGGATTTTACCAAATGGAGAAACAATCAAGCCCAAGCAAAAAATAACGAAAATGTTACCGGACCAGATGAACAGCCAATCAAATGAATTGATAATTTGCCATTTAACACCATCTAGTGCTGCCTTTGCTGAAGCGGTATCTGTAAGTAGAACACCGATCAAGAATAAGGCGATAAGTCCCGCACTGATACCAAATACTGGGTTATGAACATCAAAACCCCATTTTTGGACGTTATCTTGACCAACAGTGTAATCCGTACTGTCGATACTGTATTTATCTATACCTTTAGTCATTATCCCTCTCTACGGAATACTAATAGGGTCTATTGACCTCGTATCCCTTACTTACCTGCGACTTAATTACAAACTCGAACATACAATCCAAGTAGTACAAGCTGTTGTCACAATAATTCAAATACTTGGATGTCTGAAGTTTAGCAGGTTAACTTGTTGTTTTCAGTAAACCAGAATCGGTTCGATGAAATTACAAACAAAACTCACGTAATTACTCAAGTTTATGACGAAAAAAAGGCCGACCATGCCGACCTTTTTATCAAAAATACTTTTAACTCAAAGCATTTTGATGCTTAACCAATTGATTTTCAGTTCGTAAACCTAACAATAAGCTTAGGCACATAAGCAATAATATGAAGGCAAATGGTAGCGCCATTGATACCGTTCCAGCTTGTAATGCTTGAATAGATTCCGTACCACCAACCCACAATAGAACCGCTGCAATCGCACCGCCCATCAACGCCCAAAATACGCGTTGTGGAACAGGGGCATCGACTTTACCGCCAGAGGTAATACTATCGATAACCAATGAACCTGAATCAGACGAGGTGATAAAGAACACCATAATCAACCCAATCGATACCACTGAAAGCACAGAGCTCATTGGCAGTGCATCGTAAGTATGGAAAAGAGAAAGTGTAATATCTTGCAGACCATTCACACCAATCTCACCCACCTTGTTCGCCACTTGATCAATCGCGATACCACCAAAAATAGCCATCCAGATGATGATTACGGTCGTTGGGATGAACAATACAGCAACGATGAATTCACGAATCGTACGACCTTTAGAGATACGAGCGATGAACATGCCTACGAATGGAGACCAAGACATCCACCACGCCCAGTAGAATACCGTCCAACCTTGCATCCACGTTTCATCATCACGACCATGAGGATTACTTAAAGGAATGAAGTTTTCAATGTAGCCCATTAGAGCGGTTGGGATAGCTTTAATACCCGCCATGCCACCAGCGATGGTTACGAAGATAAGCAAGCCCAAAGCAACCAGCATGTTGACGTTACTTAGTACTTTTACGCCACCATTGATGCCACGAACAACGGACATTGTTGCTAAGAAAGTGACCACTGCGATAACAACCAGTTGCATGCCAATACCGCCATCGGTACCAAATACATGGTTAATACCACTTGTTGCTTGTTGAGCACCTAAACCCAATGAAGTTGCAAGACCAAACAGTGTTGCAAGCACAGCAACGATATCAACAATATGACCAAACCAACCCCAAGTTCTATCACCTAAGATAGGGTAGAAAATAGAGCGGATTGATAGAGGTAAACCTTTATTGAAGGTGAAGAAAGCAAGCGCCAAAGCAACAACAGCGTAAATCGCCCAACCGTGAAGACCCCAGTTGTAGATGGTCGCGCCGAGCGCTAACTTCGCCGCTTCAGGAGAGTAAGCTTCAACACCTAATGGCGTTTCATACCAGCCAGTGAAGTAAGCCACTGGTTCAGCAACACCCCAGAACATTAGGCCAATACCCATTCCCGCGGCGAATAACATCGACATCCAAGATAGGTTTGAGTGCTCTGCTTTGGCATCATTGCCACCAATACGTATCTTGCCATACGGGGAGACAATGAGGGCAAAACAGAAAATAACGAAGATGTTTGCTGCCCACATGAAGAAACCATCGAAGTTACCGATGACTTTCCATTTGATTCCATCAAGCGCCGCTTTTGCGGTTTCAGGGTCTGAGACTAGAAGTGCCAACAGGAAGATAATGATCGCCCCTGCACTGATTCCAAATACTGGGTTATGAACATCAAAACCCCATTTCTGAACGTTATCTTGTCCTACTATATAATCGGTATTTTCAATACTATACCTATCTTTTACAGGCTCCATGCTTCCTCTCTAATTTGCAGCGCACTGTTTGCAACATTGCATTCGGCGCCTAAATTTCGAAATGAAGAATATCAACCTGTCGCAAAAATACTAAAAAAACCTCCATAAAGGAGGCCCAAATTGCACATTTAGTAATTAAATTACACATTTAATGTAATTTAGCGTAAGATCAGTCCACAAGCCCGGAGCTGACTGCGTATTTAGCAAGCTCTGCTGTAGAGTGAATGTCCAGCTTATGCTTAATATTCTGTCTATGGGTTTCGACCGTTCGATAGCTGATATTCAGTGCCTTCGCGACCTCTTTACTGCTCTCCCCTTTTGCGACTAATTTCAGCACAGCCTCTTCACGTCTGCTCAATGGATTCTTCACAGATGGCGTCGGAGTAATCGGCTGAGTAAACAAATTCTGCGTGACTTTTTCACAGAAATAGGTTGAGCCTTGATTGACCGTTTTGATTGCCTGCACCATTTTTTCAGCCGAAATCTCTTTCAACATATAGCCGACCGCACCCGACTGCATCACCTTCATAATGTATTCACGGTTGTTATGCATGGTCAGCATCAACACCTTGGCTTCAGGGTCTTCTTCTTTAATCAGGTGGGTCGCATCAATACCATTCATGATGGGCATGCTGATATCCATCAACACCACATCAGGGCGCAGCGTTTTCACTGTCTCAACCGCTTCTAATCCATTACTGGCTGTGCCTATCACGCTAATATCAGGCTCGAGTTCTAATCTCGCCATAAAGCCATCCAGTACGACTTGGTGATCGTCAGCAATCACAACTCGAATAACTTCACTCATTCACTAATCCTTCTAGTGTCAGTAACACCGTAATTTCCGTTCCGAAACCAATCTCACTCATCAACTCAAAATCACCGCCAATGAACTCCACTCGCTCTCTCATGTTACGCAGCCCGATCCCTCGCTTTTCCATCGCTTTATAGGTATTGAAACCGACACCATTATCTTGGATAAGCAGTTGCAACACGTTACCAATTTGCTGGGCGATAACCGTTACTTTGGTCGCTTGTGCGTGTTTCTCTATGTTATTCAGGGACTCTTGTACCACTCGATACAAGGTCGTTGCGGCTTCTGATTTTAACTTACCCGGTTGAGTGCTAAATAAAGTTTCCACCTCAATGCCGGAGTGCGCCTGAAAATCTAATAACAACGAAGACAATGCCGCTTCTAAGCCTATGTCATCCAGTGAACTTGGGCGAAGTTGATGTGAAATGTGCCTCACCTCTTCAATCACTCGCATCAGTGAGTGCTGTGACTTATTCAAATGTGCTTTAAGGTCTTCACTTTGTAACTTATTACCGAGTAGCTCTAAGTGGCAACGACTCGACACTAATAATTGATTAATACCATCATGTAACTCACGCGCTAAGTGCTTCTTCTCGTCCTCTTGAAACATCACCGTTTTATGTGCCAGTTCCTTCAAATTGTTATCGGCAATGCGATGTTCATGCATGTTGATGGCTAAGGTAAGCACGATAATAACGGCGACCGTCACGCTCAAAATCACCACAATCGAAAAGAACGTGGTTTCAATGTTCTTGTTTATTGCAGCCTGCATCGAAGCCACTTCTTGATGCACATCTTCGATATACAAACCGGTGCCAATCATCCAGTCCCAACGCTCTAGCCAAGCGGCGTAGCTCAACTTAGACACCACCTCACCCGTCGAAGGCTTTTGCCACAAATATTGGTGAAAACCACCTCCGGTTTGCGCCTCTCTTAACAGAGCTTCTATCAGAAAGTCGCCATCCTCATCTTGCAGTTGCAGTAGGTTTTGACCTATCAACTCTGGCTGTATTGGATGAACCAAGTTGGTCCCGTGGCGATCATAGGCGAAGAAATACCCATCAGAGCCATATCTAAGTTTAGACAATATGGTTCGAACTTCTTTTTTGGCTTGAGCTTCTTGGATATTTGGATCGTTATAGATGTGTTCTATGGCATCGAACGCAAGGTCAACCGTGTCTTTGAGGGCGTTTTCGCGCGACTTGATTAGGCTATCTCTAAAGATCTCAACTTCTTTATCACCCAATGTCTTGGTTTGATGTAACGAGATCCAGCTGATACTCGCCGTTACGAGTAGCAACGGGAGCAGCGTCAGCAAAATCAGCTTGGCTTTTAGAGGCATTCCTTTCCCTCACAAAAAACGGCTTACTGAACATCAATAAGCCGTTTTACTTTATCAATTTATAGATAGTCGTTGAAACATATCATTCACATTCTAGGCTTCACTCACATTCCATAGAAAGAAGGGAAAGCGAGAAGTGATCCAAGTACGAGGATTTGAATCAGAATGAACGGCATCACGCCACGATAAATGTCCTTGGTCGTCACGCCTTTTGGTGCTACCCCTTTTAAATAGAACAGACTAAAACCAAATGGCGGCGTTAAGAAAGAGGTTTGTAGGTTCATCGCGATAAGGATAGCGAACCATGTCATGTTGATGCCCATCAGTTCAGCAACTGGCGCAATGATCGGCACGATGATGAAACAGATCTCTACGAAGTCGATAAAGAAACCCAAAATCAAAATCACTAACATAGTAATGATCAGGAAGCCCCATTTCTCACCTGGCAGTTGTAGCATCCACTCTTCAACCAGATAATCACCACCCGTGTAGGTAAACGCCATTGAGAATGCCGTCGCACCCAACAAGATGGCGAATACCATCGCCGTGACTTTCACCGTCTCTTTAGACGCGTCATACACCATCGACCAACTGAATTGACCGTATAGCAAAGCAAGTACCATCGCACCTGCACCACCGAGAGCAGCAGACTCTGTAGGCGTAGCA
This sequence comes from Vibrio sp. T20, assembly GCF_007858795.1. Lineage (NCBI taxonomy): Bacteria > Pseudomonadati > Pseudomonadota > Gammaproteobacteria > Vibrionales > Vibrionaceae > Vibrio > Vibrio sp. T20. The sequence goes on along the minus strand of NZ_VFEB01000045.1, from coordinate 48,448 downwards.
ACACCCGCAAAGATTGAACCCAGTACCACTATGATTAACGCGAGAGGTGGAAGAATCGCTTTAAGTGCATCTAACACTTCTTGCTTACGGCTGATTGAATCATCTCGCTCAATCGGTTGAGCCGCTTCAGGGTGGAGCTTGGCGTATATCAAGATATAAAGGATGTACGCGCCAACTAACATCACGCCCGGCCAAATTGCGGCTTGGAACAAGTCACCAACAGGCACGCCAAGAACATCGCCTAATAGAATCAAAACGATAGATGGCGGGATGATTTGCCCTAACGTACCAGACGCACAAATAGTGCCGCAGGCTAAGCCTTTATCGTAATTGTATTTGAGCATTACCGGCAATGAGATAAGTCCCATTGCAACAACAGAAGCACCAACGACGCCAGTAGAAGCCGCAAGCAGTGAACCTACTAGTACGGTTGAAATCGCGATACCACCACGAACACCACCAAACAATCGCCCCATAGACTCAAGCAACTGCTCAGCAAGCTTGGTCTTTTGCAGAACAAGCCCCATGAAAACAAACAATGGAACGGCCATCAGCACCGTGTTTTCCATGATTGATTGAATTCGATATGGCATGAAGGCAAACATTTCGATGCCCTCAGCCCAAACACCAAAGATTAACGCGATACCACCAAAGGTAAACGCTACTGGGAAGCCAAGTAAAAGTGCAAACAAGGCTACGAAAAACATTACTATTCCAATCATGTTCAGCCTCTACTTGTTCTTTGTATGAATATTGTTTGCATGGATAAGGTGCGGATTAAAAATCTTGTTCAGTGAATGCAGGATCAAACCTACGCCACTGAGTGCCATTAAGAAGAATGACAACGGGATCATGGCTTTGATGATCCAGCGATACGGCAGGCCACCCGGATCGCCTGAGGTTTCACCAAGTTCATAGCTCTCTTTGGCCACATCAATACCAAACCAAGCTACCAACAAACAAAACGGCAGTAGGAAGATAAGCGTACCTAACAGATCAATAATGGCTTGCGCTTTAAAGCTCAACTGCTCATAGAAGACGTCGACTCGAACATGACCACCCGCTTTGATGGCATATGGCACACCTAATAGGAAAACGGCAGAGAACAGATGCCATTCCATCTCTTGGAAGGCGATAGAGACATCGTTGAATGCATATCTCATGACAACGTCATACACGACGTTGGCGATCAGTAAAATAAACAACATACTGGAAAGCCATCCCAGTGCATCACCGATACGATTAAACAGGCGTTCAATATAAATTAGACTTCGCATTCCCGACTCCATGGAATTTGAAAAGACATCGCGCAGTACAGCTAACCCAACTAAAAACGATTCAGTTTATAGCTAGCAATAGGCACGACGTAGAAAGGGTTCTTGGGCATTTAATTATTATGTTTAAAATGAACCCTCGGCTTATTCGCTCTTAAATACTCAATAAGAAAAGCGTCGGGTTCATTTAGATTCAGTTCAACAAGGGGCGATTATTTCGCTTGGCTATTTAGGTAAGCTCTATGTGAAATATCCGTCCATGAGCGCACTTGCTCTAGGTAGCTTGCTTGTGAAGCTTGGATCTCTTTCGCCAATTCATCTTTCTCAGCATGTGCAGCAAGTAGGCGATCGTTCGCTTCTTTCAGTGCAGACATAACCTCTGGCGGGAAGTCTTTCACTTGTACATCTGGGTACTCAGTCTTCATTGAAACCCAGTTCTTACCACTTTCGTGCGTAGCTTGTGTGTACATGTCGTAAGCCGCGGTACGCATTGCAACACGTAAGATTTCTTGTAGATCTTCAGGCAGCTTGTTCCAAGTGCGCTTGTTCACTAGGAATTGAAGCTCTGAGCCCGGCTCATGCCAACCTGTGTAGTAGTACGGCGCGATTTTGTGGAAACCCATACGCAGATCAAGTGATGGACCTACCCACTCTAGTGCATCAATCGTGCGACGTTCTAGAGACGTGTAAAGTTCACCTGGGGCAATATTCGTCGGTTTAGCACCTAGCTCAGCTAGAATCTCGCCGGCAAAGCCTGGGATTCGCATTTTCAGACCTTGTAGATCTTCAACGCTGTTGATCTCTTTTTGAAACCAACCACCCATCTGAATATCTGTGTTACCACCTGGGAACGACATCAAGTTGTGTGGAGAGTAAACTTGCTCCATCAACTCCATACCACCACCGTGATAGAACCACGCGTATTGTTCTGCTGGCGTCATACCGAAAGGCATAGAAGTGAAGTAAAGAGTGTTTGGAACTTTACCTTTCCAGTAGTAAGAGCCTGAGTGACCCATGTCGTATTGACCAGACTTGACCATGTCAAAAACGCCAAGAGGGGCTTTGTGTTTGTTTGCTGAATCGATTCTGATTTGAAGTCGACCATTCGACATCTTCTCAGCCATCGCTGCCATGTTCTTAGTTGCATCACCGAAAACTGGGAAGTTTGGTCCCCACGTTTCTGCAAGCTTTAAACGGTAAACCTTATCAGCGGCTGTAGCACCAGTAGCGACCAAAGCTAAACAAGCCGCAGCGGTTACTGCAACGTTTTTAAAAACTCGTGTGAGGGAGTTAGAAATGAGACTCATGTTCACGTCCTTTGTTGGGTTAACACTCTTTCTATGAGCATTTTTTATGATTCAACATAAGAGTGCACCGTGATGAGGTAACAAGATATCAGGGAGAGCACGCACGACAGGCGTACACAAACTGCGTATTAGACCAAAGGATTACGTAGAACTACGTAGGAGATGATTGAGTGATGTCGATTTTAAAGGAATCACCTTATTCACTAGAGGAATATTTATTGATAAATACCTAAGTATTAATAATTAAATACCGTTAACAATTGATTGCCATTTCGTGATGAGGCTCTATTCTCACCACACCTCAAATACGCACCTAAATGCACTCAATCCGAGAAAATCATAATTTCAGGGAATCAGAAGACCTACTTTGATGCTTATTGATTTAAAACATAGGACTCGCGAAAGACAAACTAAAAGCGTAAGGCGTCAGCCAATTGGAAATAAGGCTTCTGGGGTTGATTTTAATTTGGGTTTGAATGTGAATATGGGATTAGGATTAGGATTAGGATTGGCATAATCCGACAAATACAAAAAAGCCTCGAAAATCGAGGCTTAAAAACTTAACGAAGCGAATAGAATCCCAAAGGATTAGATAGCTTTGTAGATAACCTTGTTACCTGCTAGCTGCTCTTTCGCTACTAGGTTTTCTTCAAGAAGTTTTTTCAATGCGCCTGTTGCCCATGAAGCTGCTTTCGCGTCTTCTTGACCAGCTGCTAGGCCGATACCTTTAGGGTTAATGCCTTCAGCATTGCTAACAACGATGTCTAGAACTTGTTGTTGCTTAGGAGTCAGTGCTACTGCAACTTCTTTAGTTGCTGCTACTGCTTTTTCTACCGCTGGTTTTGCTGCTACAGTTTTTTCTGCTACAACTTTCTCTGCGACAGGCTTCGCTTTTTTCGGCGTTGCCACTGCTTTAACTACAGCCGCTTTAGTGCGTTTCTGCAGTTTAGCCTGCACCTTACGCTTATGAGCAAGTCTCATTGAATATTTCTCCAGTTCACTGCTCTTTTCGCAGTGGTGAAAATTTGAAGCGCGATTTATACCAAAAAACAGGAGCTATTTGTAGAGTGAAGCGTCGAAAGTCGACGAAAAATACCGATATTGTCTACTAGCGTCTATTATTTAAACATCGACTTATCAATTCAGGGTCATATACACTGGTTATCCATCCAGACAAAAATATGAAAACTTGGTGTTGCCTATGGACACTCGTCACCTTACTAATTTCTCTTTGCCTTCATTCACTCGCTCGTACCGTATCCTCGCCGTTATTTTAGGCTTCATTTGCTTGATCGTTGCGCTCTACAGTGACAACCCAAAGTTACTGATCGTGGGTGCTTTTTGCAGTATTGCCCTTCTGGGAACCGGCTACTATTTGATGCTGCGCAGCCGAGTGATGTTCACACTCACCCCGACTCATTTTCAGCAGCATTTTTATAAAGGGGGGTGGGTCTTAAAGTGGAACAACATCCAAAAAATTGGGCTTTGCACCTATGAACAAGATGGCTGGCACCAACCTTTGCCTTGGATTGGTATCAAGGTTAAAGATTACTCGCCCTACCTCGATTCGATCTGCCCCAAAATCACCTGTGAGTTATTACTCAGCCAACGAGCACTTTTGTATCTAGGAGCCAAACAAGCGGGTAAAGAGTCAAACTTTGAAGATATGGTTCTCGACTCATCGCATTACCATACGCGCTGCACTGAGAACGGTTGTGTGGAACTGAGCCGATATAAAGAGTTAAAAAATACTGAAGAGGTAAGCTTCAACGATAGCCAAACACAGACGACCTCAGAATCATCTGATGAAACGAACAATCAAAGCACGGTGATTAAAGACTATTCTGGATTACAGGCGATGCTTGCCAACAGGATGAAGTATCAAAGGGGCTTCCACGGTTATGATATTTTCATATCAACTCAAGATTTAAATATGAGTGGAGAAGAGTTTGTTGGACTGGCTCGACGCTACTTGGCTGCTGCTGAACGCCTTTCTGACTAAGGGTTGCCAGTAAATTCGCGCGCAATAAAAAAGCTTAGCTTTCACAACAAAAGCTAAGCTTCATTTTTCAATCAATCGACACGAACAACTGGTCTTTTAATCAAAGGCTTAATTAGTACAGAGGCATTTCATCTGCTACGAACGGGTTTGATGCGCGCTCGCGACCGAATGTCGATTCAGGACCATGACCCGGAACGAATGTTACGTCACTGCCTAGTGGCCAAAGCTTTGTCTTAATTGAAGCGATAAGTGTATTGAAATCACCTTGTGGGAAGTCAGTACGACCAATTGCGCCGTTAAACAATACATCACCCACAAACGCTAGACGTGCTTGCTCGCTGAACAGTACAACATGGCCTGGAGTGTGGCCCGGCGTGTGAATCACGTCGATCACTTGATTACCAAACGTGACTTTGTCACCCTCTTCTAACCAAGTGTTTGGTTCAAAGGCTTTACACAGTGGAAATCCAAACATTTGGCTTTGATTCTCTAGACCTTGAAGCCAGAAGTTATCGGCCTTATGTGGACCAACAATATTCACCTTTAAGATCTCAGCAAGTGGTACCGTACCACCAACATGATCTAAGTGACCGTGCGTCAGTACCAAGTTCACCACTTTAACACCTAGCTCTTCAATGATCGCAGCTAGTTGTTGAACATCACCGCCCGGATCGACAACGATGCCTTCCATTGTCTCATCACACCACACAATTGAGCAGTTTTGAGAGAAAGAGGTAACAGGTACAACTTGATACTTAAGAGACATATACAAACCTTAGAGGGCAAACTGAAATTTGGGCAAACTATGACATTGGATGTCTACTTTGACAAGTACCTAGCATTCGCTCGCAAACTCAACCTAACTCTACCAGCTACGTACTGGGCCAGTATCGATATGGATAAAGTTGCTACGTGCATAATAACCAACACCACCGGCATTCAGGCTTTTGGCTACGTCTCTTAGCTCTTTCAGATCGACACCATCGATACGAAAATCGATCGCTTTACCAAGCATGTGATAACTCTTCTTCGCCACGCCACTCGACTTTGAGCGCAATGCTTCATTGGTCGCTGGAGAACGGTAACCAGAGATGATCTGGACTTCTTTTTGAATACCTAACACGTTTTGAATCTGAGTGATCTGATCAAACAGGTTTTTATCCATTGGATGAATTTCATTGCGGCGGAAATCGCGACATAGCTTGCTAAGGCGTGCCATCTCGTCACCAACATAGTTAGTACCATCGAAATAACAGGTCTCTAATCTTTCACCGGTGTGAAGGTTATTCATGCTAATCGTTCTTGGTTGATCCGGGTATGAAGCAAAAGCGATAGAAGGTGTAATTGAGGCGATAACAGCGGTACCACCAGCGTAAGTCAGAAACTGACGGCGAGAAAATAAACTTTGAGACATACAGCAAAAAAACCAATTAGATCGAACGAAAAATGCACGATACATAATGGAAATTGCTGCGTCAACGTACTAAAAGCGCTCAAAAGGTTAGTATTTGTAACCTTTACGCGGTTAGTTATTGATCCACATTATAATTTTATCAATAGAAGCTTAGTTGTCATTTTTTAGTCAAGATCACCTTTATTGAACACATTTCAATCAACCACCCTCTTTATCATATTGGTAGATATCGCCACGGTACTGTATGCCCCCTTCTTCAAACAACACGGTTTGATAGATGATATGCACAGGAATTCGCTTTTTGAGGCGAACCTTAGTGTTCGGAGCAAGGTCATCATTTTGGTTCGGTACTTTCCTTACCTTAGTGGCAAACAATAACTCAGCAAGTTCTTCTGCATGTTCGACACGTATACAACCTGAGCTATAAGCACGGAAGTCATCATTAAACAGACCTTTACTTGGCGTATCGTGCAGATAAATCGCTCTTTTGTTAGGTGTGTTGAACTTGTACAAACCTAATGCATTACTCGAACCCGCCTGTTGACGCATTCGATATGGGAATGAATTGAAATTGATGGTCTGCCAATCTATCTCGGTGGTATCGACCGTTTCCATGGTACGCCAGCCATCAATGACTTGGAAGTTGTGTGTCTCTAAATAGCTTTCGTCCGCTTTTACTTTGGGCAGGATATCTTTGACCATGATTTTCCATGGCACATTCCAAGTCGGGTTTAGAATGACAGAATCGAGGTTTATCTCTAAAAGCGGGGTTTTTCGCGATTTTCTTCCCACGACGACCTTAGACTCAAATACCTCTTCGCCGTCTTCCCAATACTTCATATCAAAGCTAGGCACGTTGACTACTATAAGAGAGTCTCTATTCCTTGGCCACAAGCGAACACGCTCTGCATTCAAAGCCAAAGAGCTCAATCGATCATCGAAGCTCATGTTGATCCACTTGATCGTGTCTGGCCCAATAATCCCATCCGCTGTTAGGCCGTGCATGCGCTGGAAGGACTGAATCGCCGCTTGCAGATCTCGATCAAACACAGGGAAATCGACAGCAATCATAGAGGTATCCACGCCGACCAACGCAATGCGCTCAACAAGAATCGCTTTGTCTGAAAGCTTATCCCCCAAGCGTTTTAAGCCTTTCTGTCTGTACCGCTCAATATCGAGTTCAGACGCGGTTTCTAACACGGAATAGGTTGCTTTGAATTGGTCAAAATCCCCTACTGGCGGTGCGTAAGACAACACCATCTCCAATAAGTAATCATTGGCGACACTGCTTTTTAGTCTCATCAAAATATGGGGGGACGGTGGTGGTAATTTGGAATGCAGCTTACCTGAGAAATACCACTCCTTACCGGCAAATGGTGCGTTTTCAACATAGCTTAAATAGTAGATAAAGGTGTCGGTGAGTAAGATGTCCAACTCTTGCCATTGTGCATGGGATTGATAGTGACGGATTTGCTTGAGTTGTCGTTCAAAGAGTGGTGCCATTTGTGCTTGTTCGAGCAACGACAATTGAAATTCGAATGCCTTAACAAGTTCAGGCGAATCCCAAAGAATAGGGAGAGATGAGTCTTGATAAATGCTCTGGGTTAGTTCGGGATAAATCAGCATGAAAGATAGCTCTGAATCAGCCGGAAAGAAACGACCTTCATCAGAACTCGTATAGCTCCATGTGTGCACAGAAACTAAAACTAATAACCCACAGAAGTATTTCGCGAACATGCTTAACTCCATCACCAACCATCCCATAAGTATGGCAAAGAAATGGGAGTAAGCATGTTATTTTTAAGAGGCTTTATGAATCAGATTGAGCTCCAATGGTTATCCCATTGGATCGATGATTGCTGAGTTGATTTCTCATAAGGCTTGCGCTGACTAACCACACTTCCCGCCCCAGAGCTTAATCTAAATTCCCCATCAAGAAGCACAGCACCGGAAGCATCAGACAATGCCGATAGCTCTACTAACTCTTTGGTTTGTTTAGACCAAATACCGTAGCAATTACCTCGTGGTGAGGTGGCGATAATCCAATCATCGGATGCTGCGATACTTGCAATATAATGATTGAACCTTGCCCATTGCTCCGGCTCCGCATTCAGTGATTCAAACTGCCCACCTTTGATGTGCATCGCCAAAAGTGAAGGATATTCATCCGGTTCGCCGCGATATTGCTGGCCACAAAGTACAGTCTCTGCCCCATCATGCGCTAAGTGTCGAATGCTTAACTTCTTATCCAACAATTCAACCTGATCAAGCAGCTCACCTTGCGATGAAACATAGCTCAAACTAGGCTGCATGGAATCCAAGTTTTTCGGTGTTCTGCCATCAGTATGAACACCACCAACGCCGATAGCAAGATTACCATCAGGCATGATAATCACCTCGTGAGGGCCAATACCAAAACCGGTGAATTCTTCGACCTTACGATACCCTTGTGCGACATCGTAGACGCCAATCACGCCTTGACTGGTGTCGGTTTTCCCTTCAGTGGCATACAATAGTGTGCCGTCTAATGAGTATACGCCATGACCATAGAAGTGGCGGTTGTTACCTTTCACCACCATTTTGATCTGCTGACCGTTTTTGTAGTCAAACACCATAAAATAGTCACCAGGACGACGGGCAAAAACCACCGCATGTGATGAGGTTGGGCAGATTGCGACGCCATGGCCACGCTCAGGGATAGGTAGCTGGCTCAGTGGCATGCCATACTCATCAGCCACAACCGCGGAATACTGGCCTCGACCATTAAGCGCACAACCAATCAACTGAGGTTTATTCGATGCGCTTTCACCTGAACGGCTAGCACATCCGAACGGCAGCACAGGCACAGCAGCACACCCAAGTGCTGCTTTCAGTAAGGTTCTTCGTGTAGTATCAGTCACCATCGGTAGCATTAAATCCTATTACCACGCCCAGCTCTATCGCCACTTCTTCATGAATCAGGTACTTCAAACGTTCTAGTTTGTTGTATTGAGTCAGCACCTCGCGGTAGCCCTCTTTGCTCTGCAATAACTCAAACAAGCTTGAGTCTGTAGGCCAAGTATCTAGCGTCAATGTGAACTGGTCAGCAACGCGATCAGCTAGGTCGTTTAAGCCCTTCTCTATCAACAAGCCGTCTAGGCCATTGCCACCGGCAAGGTACAAATTCTGAAGTGCTGCTACATTGGCTTTTAGTTGAGTCATCGAGGTTTGTGCACGCCATGATTCTGAGAAGTAAGGACGCGGATGACCAATTTTCGCCATCGGGCGACTCAGCTTTTTCATGCTGTAATCAAGTTGGTTGGTCAATAAAGCGATGTATTCAGACTCCCAGCGAGTCTCGTCTAGCGCTAACCAAGGGTTAACCTGCCATGCCTCAGCAATAGAGGCCGATTTCATTGCCAAGTTTTGTGCGATCGCTTGTGAATATAGACAACCAGACGCTTTGTCTTGCAGTAATGGAGATTGCTCGTCGTACAGAGACCACTCCAACGCACCTAGCCCTTGAACGGTCACACTCTGCTGCGCGATTTCGTCTTGAGTCCAAGCTTTGTTCTGCTGAGTTAACTGACGCATCTTAAGACCCGTCGTGTTCTTTTTGTCTGGCCAGAATTGAACATTCCAGCTCTCTTCAAGCGCTGCTGTTGGGCCTCTTTCTTGGCCTTGTAGTGCCATCCAGCTGTTCATTGTGATCTGCCATTGAGCTTTCAAAGCGTCTAACTCAACCTTATCCGTTTCACAGTAACCTTGCATCAGAGCTTCTAATTCGCTCGATTGCTTCGCGAATAGCACCGCAGAATCAAACTCTTGTCGATAAACACTGCGACTAATATGGGCTGTAGTGTCTGCTTGATAAGACACACCGTTAACCTCAGATGAAGCGGCTTGCTCACCCGATGATTGGCAGCCTGCCATAATTAATGCCGACAAAGGCATTAACAAAAATTTATGTGTCATGCTGTTACCTTACTTCCTAATTTTTCTTTTAATTATATGAGTTCATTAAATACGAAACGACCGCTGGCCTCGTATTGCTACAAGTTCAGCGGTGCTAAGTGGTTTAATAGCGGCTTTCTTAAGTCATTAGCCGTTAACTAAACTGAATTCAACTCAGCTTATAACGAGTTTAAGAACGCCAATAGTGCTTCACGCTCGCTGCTACTAAGTTCTAAAACGTTTTGTTTCGCCATTTCTGCTTCACCGCCATGCCAAAGCACAGCTTCCATAACATTTCTCGCACGACCGTCATGAAGTAAGAAGGTGTGACCATTCACTTCTTTGGTATAGCCTAATCCCCACAATGGCGTGGTGCGCCATTCTTGGCCATTCGCAAGATACTCAGGACGGTTATCCGCTAAGCCTTCACCCATATCGTGCAGCAACATATCGGTATATGGGCTAATTAACTGCTTAGACAATGCAGGCAAACCTTCACGCTCTGCCGTGCGGAATTCAGCTTGGTGACAACTTTGGCAACCAATATCTTTAAACAGTTTTTTACCTTGAACAACCGCAGGCTTATCAACGTTACGACGAATTGGAACCGCCAAATGCTGCGAATAGAACTCAACAAAATCTAGGATGTTATCGCTGACTTCAGGTTCACCACCATTTGGAAAATCATCACAGGTTGATTGAGCTGATGTGCAGTTTTCGTTCGGGAACAAGCTGCTTGTTAAGCCCAAATCGCCGTTAAATGCTGCAGCATTTTGTTGCATTAGGTTTGGCTGTCCGGCTTTCCAACCAAATCGACCCAACGCCATTTCGTTGGTTTGAACATCAAGAACATAATTGGCTTTGCCTGTTACGCCTTGGCTGTCCGCAGCTTGTTGCTTCGCGAAGCCAAGAATCGTTTCTTGTGGGATGCTCTCAAGCAGACCTAGGCCGATCATTGGTGGCGCAACACGAGCCGAAAATTCTGTTTTAGGGTGCATTTCACCAAACGCGAGTTCAGTGATTTTTAATGTTGGTTTACGTAGAGTAACAACCGTGCCGTCTTTGAATTCAACAGGAACATCGGTGTAGCTGATGTTCACTTTACCCTCTGGTTTCACACCTTGAAGCGCGAAATCTTGTAGCTGTCCACCGTAAGTCGGTTCTGGAATGCCACCATCGCGAATAAAGGCTTGTCTCTGCTCTGGTGTTTCAGCAGGAATACTCAAGCGAACCAGCATGGATACCGCGTTCTCATCGCCTTTTTCTGGCGCGTGGCCACGACCATCTTTGATGTGACAGTTTTGACAACCGTTGGTGTTGAACAATGGGCCCAATCCATCACGTGCATCGGTTGATGATGGTGCAGGAACCCAAGGGTTTCTAAAGAAGCTGTTACCTACGCTGAAATCTAAGCGTTTGCTCATTGGTAGGTTGGCAGCAGGAAGAGAAAAAGCGTTTGCTCCCTCTTTCTTCACGGTTGTTTTGCCACCTGAGTAGGTTTCATGGGCATGTAATGGAGCTAAGAAAAACAGTGCGGTTAATAGTGAGGCTGAGAGATACGACTTCATACATTGCCTTGCTGTGTTTTTGATTTTAGTTTTTATGTGGGAGTCACTTTCATGAGTAACAAACAATTAAGGGCTCAATGAGAGCCCTTTATGATTTTCGTCTCGGGTTCTTAGAACTCGTGATCAGCCGTGTCTGGGTTAAGGCTATCAATGCCAATCACACCAGCAGCACGCTCAATCGCAGCCGTTTGAGACACTAGCGCAACAATTGTTTTGTTTACTAGTGCGTTACCCGAAGCGTTGTCAGCAGCAATTAGCTGATCGAAATGCTGGTTGTTTTTCTCTGCAGAAGCAACAAGCTGGCCAACTTGTGCACGTGCTAAGTCAAACTGCTTTTGGATCTCTTTCGCAGCTTGCTCATCTTTTTGCTCTACTAGGTCAAACAGGCTAGGACCTGAAAGCAGAGTACCGTCTTCACGCTTGTATAGACCCGTATAAACGTTGTAGATACCTTGCTCGTTGTAGTAGTGAGAGTTGTGCGTGTTATCAGAGAAGCAATCGTGCTCATCTTCAGTAGAGTTAGCTTCTAAAGCCACCTTCATACGCTCACCAGCAAGCTCACCAAGAGACAGTGAACCCATGCCGAATAACATTTTACGTAGGCCGTTTTCGCTAGATTCAGAAAGCAGTTCTTGACGGTAGTTACCTTTCTCTCCTTCAGCCCACTGCTTTTCCATCCACTCTAGGTCTTGGATAAGTAGCTCAGCAGATGCTTTTAGATATGCGCCACGACGGTCACAGTTGCCGTTAGTACACTCAGCACCAACAACGAAATCAGTGTAAGCACGCTCACCTGCACCGCTGTTTGTGCCGTTTAAATCTTGGCCCCAAAGTAGGAATTCAATTGCGTGGTAGCCAGACGCTACGTTCGCTTCAGAACCGCCGATCTCGTTCAAGTCAGCGATTAGCTCTGGAGTAATGTTAGTTGCATCAACAGTAGTCTGACCAATTTGGAAAGTCTTGTTAGCCACGATGTTTGCGCTAGCACCTTCGTTACCAAGCTCATATTGGTAATCAGAAGATACGTAGTCAATCAGGCCTTCATCTAATGGCCATGCGTTCAGTTGGCCTTCCCAATCATCAACAACAGCGTTGCCGAAGCGGAATACTTCTGACTGTTGGTAAGGTACGCGAGACTCAAGCCAAGCTTGTTTTACTTGTTCGAAGTTGCCAGCAGAAGGAGAAGCTAAGAAGGTATCAATAGAAGAGTTCAACGCTTTTGCTGTAATTACTGAATCTGCAAACACGGCATGAGCAATATCTGCATAGTGTTCTACAACTTGATCTTGAGTTACTGCTGCAAAAGAAGAAGCAGAGGCAAAAATGAGTGACGAAGTTACTGCTTTTGTCACTAAAGATTTAATGGTCATGAAGCATCCTTGTTGAGCTTTAAATTATTATTCGTAGTAATAGTGCAAACCATTATCATTTGCACTACGGATTTGAATAATACAAACTTACAATTTTATTGCAAGATAAATACAAAAAAACCTCACATATGTGAGGTCTTTAAACATTTTTATGTTAAGCGCAACAAGCAAGCGAATCAGATATCTAGGTTATGCTTACCGTGTGAAACTTTCGCCTTCAGATAGCTTTCATTACCCGATTTGATATGAGCAGAGGTGTTCACCACTTCTTCAATCTCAATACCAAAAGATTTAAGTTCATTGATTTTCTTAGGATTGTTGGTCACCAAACGGATTTTTGTGGTGCCTAAAGCGCGTAACATTTCCGCTGCTTCAGTAAAATCACGTAAGTCATCACCAAAGCCTAAGTGGTTGTTGGCTTCGTAAGTGTTCATACCTTCGCTTTGCAGACGGTATGCATCGATTTTGTTGTATAAACCAATACCACGGCCTTCTTGGCGTAAGTAAAGAATCACGCCGCCCGTCTCACCCATAATTCTAATGGTTTCGTCTAGTTGCTCGCCACAGTCACAGCGAGAAGAATGGAAAACATCTCCAGTAAGGCACTCAGAGTGCATACGAACTAGAGGTATGTCTTGTGTCTTATCTGCTGATTTAAATATCACAGCAACATGCTCTTTGTCTGTTTTCAATCCATGAAAAGACAGAAGTTCAGCATCAATACTGCTTGTTACCCCTACTTTGAAATCTATTCTGGCACGCACTTCCGCCATAGCTATACTCACTTGAAAATTCGATGTGTTTAACGACACTACATTATATGTCTAGGCAATATTTTGTAGCTAACTATCTAATGATAGACACTATGAGGCTGTTAACAATTTTTTTCAAGGTCGACTACGCACAAATTGTTATATTATAACAATAATTTTTCAGGTAACAAAAAACCCCACATTGGGATGACCAACATGGGGTTATAAATTAATCAGTTGCGGCTAAGACTACACTTTTTACAGAACGTTCAACTTACTTGAGTTTGCTTCCAGATGACAAGTTGAACCCAAGCGTTTTCTAATTCAGCTAACTCTTCTTGAGTGAGCGTAGAAATGCTCGATTTCGCACTGTATTTTTCTGCCCATTTGTCAGAACGTACATGAGTATGGAACTCTTTCTTTAAATTTGAGATTACGTTATCCACAGATACATCCTTATATAACAGTGCTTAGCCTTTATAATCCTTTAATGTTACAAAATACAGGTCAATTGGTAAACAGTAATACATAATTTTTATGAGCGCTTTCTAACACTTTTTACTGATAAATATATAAATAAGAGAAATAATAGGCTCGGAAGTAGCCAAAGTAATAAGTTTGAAACACTCATTGCCGGTTTATAGAGCACAAATTCACCGAACCTTTCTGTCATATATTGAGTAATTTCATTATTACTCTGACCTGCTTTCACCATATTGAATACAACGAGGCGCAAGTCTTTTGCTATCGGAGAGTTCGACTCAACCAGATTTTGGTTCTGGCATTGCGGACAACGTAGCGTTTTTGCCAATGTAATAGCGCGCTGCTGCTGTTCTGGGTTTTCAAACTCAAAGAGTTCAACTTGAATACTCGTATCCTTATTACTGGCTGTAAACAAGTCTTCCGCCAAAGTCGGAAAACTAACAAACATAAGCGTAGACAGCATAACGAGTGTTTGTATTAAAGACTTCACCATAGATTCACACCATCAAAATACATCGCAAGTTCTTCTTGCCATACAGGTTCATTGACCACGCCCAGTAACTTCTTAATGATTTGGCCATCAGCGTCGACCAGATACGTTTCAGGGGTGCCAATTACGCCCAACTCTAACGCTAGCTTACCTTGAGGATCACTGATCACCGTTGAATACGGATTGCCGTCGTTCGATAGCACATTAATTGCTGCCGCAGAGTTATCTCGATAATTGAGCCCAACAATTGGAATGCCTTTGTCATGAAGTTTGAGCAAAAAAGCATGTTCGGTTTTGCAGATACCGCACCACGACGCCCATACATTTACTAGTTGATAAGGATGCTGAGTAACATCAGTCAACGTAATTTTCTGTTTGCTACTGATGCCTTCGCTATTGGCTAACGCAGTAGACACGAATTCTGGAAATGCCCTCTTCTGCTCCGACACAGTCGTGGATTGCTGCTTATTATTGAGTGCAAAGGCAAACCCCAACACCATCACTAATACCAAGACAATTAACGTGATGAGCTTGTTACGAACGCTGGTATGCATACTGTGACGCCTTAACGGTTTTCTTTTTACGATGAGTTAATGAGAGTAAAACGCCGAGAATGGAGAACAACCCACCAAACCAAATCCAGCGTGCATACGCCTTGTACTGAACACGGAATGCATAGCCTGTTGAGTCTACTTTCTCTCCCATGGTGATATAAACATCGCCATGCCAGAACCACTTCATTGCGGGCTCACTCATGTTCATGACTCGAACTTGGTAGTGTCTTCTTTCCGGCGAAATAGGAAAGCTCTGCTCGCCAGACTCTAGGTTGAGTATCGCCTTCTCTGCGGTAAAATTTGAAGCGACATACAGCTCAGTATCACGATGAGCAAGCGTCCAATCCATGAACTCGACTTCCGCTCCTGGGCTTAACTTATAACTGCGCTCAGACGAGTGGTAGCTATTCATGGCAGCACCTACCGCTAATACCGCAACCCCGACATGGGCAAAGGTCATCACCCAGACTTTGCGTTGGAACTTGGAACTGTGCGTTACTGCCAAGCCATAAACGTGAGTGAGTAAAACCCAAAATGCGAGTGACCATGTCATCAGAGCCATCACTTGAATCTTGTCTACTTGCAAAACGTAACAGGCTGACCCTAGACAAATAGATGCTAGAGCTATCAACATAATAACGCCTTTCGACGCTTGAGGCTTAATACTCAACAAAGGGGCTAAACCTACGACGGCCAACGCAAGCAACGCCAAAGGTGCAATCAATAGATTAAAGTAAGGCGCACCTACCGATATGTTACCCAGTCCAAGCAGTTCAAATACCATTGGATAAAATGTGCCGAAAACGACCACGGCTGTTGCGAGAACAAAAATGAGTACCGCGACTAAACTCAAAAAGCTCTTACTGGCGAAGCTGGTAATAGGGCTTGATTCAAAAGACTCCCCTCTAACGATAAGCAGAGAAAATGAGCTCACCAGTACCAAAACCAATATAAGCAGCAGTGCGATACCTTTGGTTGGGTCAACAGCAAAAGCGTGTACCGATGTAAGTACGCCAGAACGAACAATAAAGGTGCCTAAGATACTCAAACAAAACGTAATAAAAGCAAGACTGAGAGACCATTTCAGTAGTTGTTGTTTGCCCTTTGCAACGCCTAGGCTGTGCAGCAAAGCGGTCGAAGTAAGCCACGGCAACAAGCTGGCATTTTCAACAGGATCCCAGAACCACCAGCCGCCCCAACCTAATTCGTAATAAGCCCACCACGAACCAAGAATGATCCCTGCGGTTAAAAAGATCCAAGCAACCAAACACCAACTGCGACAATGGGCAACCCAATCAAACTCAATTGGATCTACCAGTAAGGCTGCAACGGCAAACGCCAACACCACAGAAAAGCCGACATAGCCAAGATAAAGTAATGGAGGGTGAAAAATCAGACCGACATCTTGCAGCATTGGGTTAAGGTCACGCCCTTCTAGCGGCAAAATCGAATTCATTTCAAATGGGTTTGATGCGAATAAGGTGAACCAAGCAAATATCGCGAGCAGTAGATTCATTACCCACAACACACGGCTTTGATATTCATTCGAATAGTGTTTTTGTAAGGCGATCACGCCAGACCAGACGCTGATCGTCAGCACCCAAAATAACAAGGAACCTTCATGGCCAGCCCATACGGCTGCGAGCTTAAAAAATGAGGGTAATTGAGTATTTGAATGCTCAGCGACATAAAGAATAGAGAAGTCATCACTGACAAAAGCATAGCCAAGCAATGCGACAGAAGTGAGAGAAAGCAATGCACTTGAAAGAGAGAAACTGCGGATTAAACTTATATTTTGCGTCCGTTTGTTTAGCATTTGATAAAACGAATGCACACCAATAATGCTACTGAGTACAGCAACCAACACTAAACTAAACAGCCCCAAAGAACCGACCATATCACCTCAATAAGGCTCCGCTAGAGCAGAGCCGATCTGAACACGCATCTCATGTTTACTAAAAACATGTTCATTAATAAGCAGATGTTTATTATCCGACATCTGCTCACTAATAAACTTGCGCGAAATTAAGCTATCGTTAACTGCCCTGCATAAAGGACAAAAGTTCGCAGCATTAATACACCCATTAGGCTTAGCGAAGTCACAGAAAAAATATACACCGAGCTATGGCGGATTGAGGTTGGTGTCACTGCATTAAGCAACAACGGTAAAACCATGCCGACACCGATGACACCATACCAGAACCAACTCGCCCAGAAACCACTGCCAATTGCGTTCCATACTGCTTGTTCACTTTGACCACCAGCGAAGACCAGCCCAGTAAAGAAAGTAATAAGAACAAACAACTCAAACATCACTACCGGGCGTTCAAATCCGTGGATCCATGAAATACTCGGGCTATGAGGTGATTCTTTAAAGACCAACACACCAAATAAAATACACGCCGCCGCACCCGAAGATAAACTCGAGAACAAGAACAAAATCGGCAGTACTGGGTTATTCAATAGTGGGAAGGTATTCAAAGCTGACAACAAGAATCCGGTATAAGCGGCAAGCATCAGAGCAAGAACAGCTAAGAAGATTTCCAAAGCATTTTCAAACACTTCTAATTTGCCAATCCAGTTACCTACGAAATCGAGTCGCCCTTTTAACCATGCTTGGTCGTTTAAGAATGTGACTATTTGATCTCGAAAGATAATGCCTATCCAAAGGAACAAGATCACCATATATACTTGAAATAAAATCACACCCATCGACATCACAGACGTTGGATTATAGAAGATCATGATCTTCCAAAATGATAACGGTTTTGTCAGGTGGAAGACCAAGATCAACAGACCTGAAATGATCCCAAATGGCGCAAGAAAAGCCGTGGCCTTTAGCACACC
The DNA here is from genome assembly GCF_007858795.1 of Vibrio sp. T20. NCBI lineage: Bacteria > Pseudomonadati > Pseudomonadota > Gammaproteobacteria > Vibrionales > Vibrionaceae > Vibrio > Vibrio sp. T20. The sequence continues at coordinate 30,454 of NZ_VFEB01000045.1, read as the reverse complement.
ATTATGAGCAGGATCACCTTCAATGACCTTACGTTTTAGGTAAATGGAGATCATTACGGCACCTGCCGACATCCCCGCGAGAAATAGATAGATAGCTATAATCCAGTCCCATACCACGGTACCAGACTGAAAAGCTGTGTCCCATGCACTCATAATCAAATCTCCCCTTTTTGGTGTGGCACTTTGTAGAGTTTTGGCTGAGTGCCTAGATAAGCTTTATCCCTGTAAACCACTTCAGATTTAAGCACCTGGTTTATCTCACTCTTAGGGTCATTTAGATCGCCAAATACTAGTGCCTTGGTCGGGCAAGATTCGACACAAGCAGGCAACTTCCCTTGTGCAAGATTGGTATCACGACAGAAGTTACATTTATCAGCCGATTTGTTCTCTGGGTGGAAGAAACGCACTTGATACGGGCACGCTAACAAACAGTAACCACAACCGACACACTTCTCTTTATGCACATCAACAATGCCAGTTTTTTCATCTTTATAGGCCGCGCCTGTTGGGCATACCATCACGCAAGGCGCGTTATCACAATGTTGGCAAGAGTTACGAGTAAAACGGTAATCAACATTTGGATATTCGCCTTGGGGTTCGCTCTTAATAATTTCTAAGCGCGACACGCCTTCAGGTACTTTATTCACTTCACGACACGCTTCTGTACAAGCAGTACAACCAATACACGCGGTTTCGTCATGAATCATTCCATAACGTTTAGCACCATCTTCTTGAACATTGGCCAACGTTTTACGACTTGTCACCGCCGCAGTTCCCGCTACACCCGTGGTAAAAATAACGGCACCAGCGCCTGCTAAAAAGTTTCTTCTTGAGCAGCTCATAGATTACTCCTCTTCTTTCTTCTGGTTGAAGTCTGAATGGCAATCCACACACAGCTTGATGGTTTGCTTTTTATCTAAGCCCAACACCTTTGCTTCAGTCGCATGAACATCATGGCAGTTTGAACACGTTAAGTTTTGCGCGTGAACATCGTGGGTCCAACTCGCTTCGCGCAGATCATCCGGTTTGTGACAATCTATACATTGGCTATTGGCATCTAAAATTAAGCTAGGGTCTAGGAATACCTTTTCGGTTCCCGGTTGTGATTGAGCCGCGCGATACTTCACCACTTCAGGCGCACCTTCACGGTGATCGGGGCTAATAGAACTATGACAGTCGGTACAATTTACTTCACGACCAAGTAAAGCGTGTGCACTTTCACCATGTGAACCCAATACCGTTTCTTTTGAATCTTTATGGCATTGAACACACTTGTAGTCTTTGTCACGTATTAATTCGACTTCATGTCTTGTTGACTCTCCTACTTGCGTAACAGCAGGCTCAGCAACAGCATGAATGGAATAACCATAGAGGCAGAATGCTAGAAGGGATTTAAGCATTATGACTATGGCCAATTTAATATTGCCCATTTTATCCTTTCCTTATACCGGCATTATTTAACTCTCAACTAAATAATATTCCGGTTAAACAAAAGTACCCTTAAACGATATTATTATCGTTTAAATGATATCAATTCTTATTTTGGATAAGCCACAACGCTTTCTACAGTTAGAATATACCTCTAATTGGGTAATACGAAATTTGAATGGGTTAATCTGTGAAGACAATCACCCTATTTATATCATAGCCAATTCAGGTAATTGCTTGTTATATATGATAATAATTCTCAATTAATCTCTAAAAAATGTAACCACCAATACCACTTTAGGGTTATATAAACTTCAACGTGATTGAAGTCACTACCATTAATTGATCTAAAACAAGCAATACTCAACACGTAACAAAATGTGTTTGTTTATGAATTAATATAAACAGGAATTCTCCAGTTCTTAATTTGAATAGCAAACTCACAACGCTTGGTATAAAAATCAGTATATTGGAGATATCACTGTGAAAAAGCATTGGATACGTAATTCGGTCACAGCACTATTAATGGTTAGCGCATCACTAGCAAGCGCGACCAGTTTTGCTGCGTCTGAACAAAAAGAAATTGGCGATCCTCGTAACGACCAGTTCGAGCAAAACCACCCAGATCAATATCATTCATGGAGACAGACTTCAGAAAGCGAAGCCATTGAAGATGCACTAAAAGAAGATCCAAATATGGTCATCCTATGGGCTGGCTATGGGTTTGCAAAAGATTACAACAAAGCCCGTGGGCACTTTTATGCCCTTGATGATGTACGACAAACACTTCGTACAGGTGGCCCAACTGACGAAAACTCTGGTCCAATGCCAATGGCATGTTGGAGCTGTAAGAGCCCTGATGTAGCACGTGTTATCGAAGAGCGTGGCGAAGATGGTTACTTCGAAGGTAAATGGGCGCGTCTTGGTAGTGAAATCACTAACCCTATTGGCTGTGCCGACTGTCATGACACACAAAGCGAAGGCTTTAAAAACGGTGAGCCTGCGCTGAAAGTGACTCGTCCTTATGTAGAGCGTGCATTCGAAGCGATTGGTAAGAAGTTTGAAGACCAAGGTCGTTTAGATCAACAAGCTTCCGTTTGTGCTCAATGTCACGTGGAATACTACTTCACAGGGCCAACAAAAGGCGTGAAGTTCCCTTGGGATAAAGGGACTCGTGTTGAACAAATGGAAGAGTATTACGATGACATTGGCTTTAAAGATTGGACGCACAAAGTATCTAAAGCTCCAATGCTAAAAGCACAGCACCCTGGCTATGAAACATGGCGTGAAGGTATTCACGGCAAAAACAAAGTGGCTTGTGTTGATTGTCATATGCCGAAAGTGACCAAAGAAGACGGCACCGTTTATACCGACCATAAAGTGGGTAACCCATTCGACCGCTTCGAAGATACGTGTGCAAACTGTCATACTCAGTCTAAAGAAACTATGCGTAACATCGTTTCAAGCCGTAAAGCGCAAGTGCTAAACATGAAGCTGACCGCTGAGAAACAAATCGTTGCCGCTCACTTTGAAGCCGGCGCGGCATGGGAAGCAGGTGCGACAGAGCAAGAGATGGAGCCTATCCTACTGGATATCCGTCACGCTCAATGGCGTTGGGACTACGCCATTGCGTCTCACGGCGTTCATATGCATGCACCTGAAATCGCTCTAGAAGTGCTAGGTACTGCCGTTGACCGCGCAGCAGATGCTCGTACCAAGATTGTTCGTCTACTGGCGAAGAAAGGCATCACTGATCCAATCGAGATTCCAGACATCTCGACAAAAGAAGCGGCTCAAAAAGCGCTTGGAATGGACATGGATAAGATGAATGCTGAGAAACAACACTTCTTAGACACGGTTGTTCCTAAGTGGGAAGAGCAAGCTGAAAAACGTGAAGCCAACTACGAATACTAGTTTCTTCAATTAGACCATTACGTAAAAACCAGTCACACTAATATTGTGTGGCTGGTTTTTTTAGATTTTGGGGCAATACACATCCATATCTCCTCCCCGATCCACTCGCCAATTCAAGGAATAAACAATGAAGACCTTACTTTCACTTTCAGCATTATGTATCGCACTACTCAGTTCAGGTGTTCACGCCTCTGAGCGTGCTGAGACAGGGTGGGAATTAATAGAGAAAGGCGCATTATTGGTTGATGTCAGAACACCTGCAGAGTTCAAACAGGAGCATCTGGACAACGCCATCAACTACCCTCTTTCTGAAGTCGCTACTCACTTCGCTAAGATAGATAAAGACCAACCGATCGTTTTGTATTGCCGCAGTGGTAACCGTTCAGGACAAGCCTATCAATTCTTACGAGCTCAAGGGTTTACTCAAATCCATAACGCTGGTGGGTTAATCGAAATGCAAGAAAGCCAATAACTTGAGAGATTAATGGCTTTAGAGGCTAATCGCTTCAAAGGTAAGTCGTTTCAAAAGCAAATCGCTTCAAAGACAAATAGCTTCAAAAGCTAATCAGGAAGAACAGCCTATTAACCAAGCCTAGCGGATCATCTGTTTGGCTTGGTTGATCGAATGAATAATCGAAACACGATCAATCCCTTTTTGATTGGAATCGAGGATTTGAGTCCAGGCATCAATCGCTTGTTGATAGCGCATGCTGATGAAGTGATCGGTCGCAATCAGCATCAATGCCGTACGATCGTTGGGATCAAGCTGTATTGAGTGATCCAACAACGCATTCACGTCATCGCTCATCGCTTGGGAGCTAAGATAGTAAAGTGCGGTTGCTTTGGCAGCATAAAGGCCCGATGGTGCTTGAGGATCTAATCGAATCGCGTAGTCATAACAAGTATACGCTGCATCAAACTCCCCTTTCTGCATATACACACCACCAAGCTTAAACCACAAGTCAGATTGATTCGGGTCTTGTTTGAGGCTTTGTTGAAGCTCACCTTCGAAATCTGTTGCCGTGTAACTATTGCTCTCATCTAAAGGAAGTTGAGGCGTCTCCTGTTTCAGTTGAGACCAAACAAGCACACTCAGAGCCACTGCAGTAAGGGAAATCACCACATTGCCTTTTAGATGACTGCCATTGTTGCTCGCGGCAATAACGACCACGATCAAAAACAGGCTCATTAGTACTAACGCAACCAACAACCAGATGTCCATTCCACACTCCTTTATCAACCCTTTAAGTTTACCACTTTCCCAGTCAGGCAATATTGATCGAGACTTAGCTATTAGGATTTACGCGATCAGAATAAACGAGCAGACAATAAAAAACCGAGCACTTAGGCTCGGTTTTTTCAATGGTAAGCTTAATTACTTAACGTAATCGAGATTACTCAGTATCTTGCTCGTGATCACTTTCAGAGTCAGAAGCATCTGATGCTTGCTCTTCACTTGATTCAGAAACTTCAGTGTTGATAGTTTCAGCATTTGCTTCTTCAGCTTCGCCTTCTACAATCTCAGCTTCTTCTACTTCGTCGATACGTTGTAGACCTACAACATTCTCGTCATCAGCAGTACGAATCAGTGTTACACCTTGAGTGTTACGACCAACTTGGCTTACTTCCGCTACGCGAGTACGTACTAGTGTACCTGCGTCGGTGATCATCATCATCTCATCGCCTTCTTCAACTTGAACAGCGCCAACAACTGGGCCATTACGTTCAGAGACTTTGATAGATACTACACCTTGCGTTGCACGGCCTTTCGTTGGGTACTCTGCTAGCTCAGTACGTTTACCGTAACCGTTTTGAGTCACAGTTAGGATATCGCCTTCGTTAGAAGGAACAATCAGTGAAACCACTTGATCGTCTTCTGGAAGCTTCATACCACGAACACCAGAGGCAGTACGGCCCATTGCACGTACTTTGTCCTCGTTAAAGCGAACAACTTTGCCCGATTTAGAGAACAGCATGATGTCGCTATCACCGTTAGTGATATCAACGCCAATCAGTGAATCGTCGTCACGTAGGTTAACTGCGATTAGGCCGTTAGCACGTACGTTTGCGAATTGATCCAGTGATGTCTTCTTAACTGTACCGTCACCCGTAGCCATGAAGATGAATTTCTCGTTAGAGAACTCAGAAACAGGCAGGATAGCCGTAATACGTTCACCTTCTTCTAGAGGAAGAATGTTAACGATAGGCTTACCACGAGCAGTACGACTTGCTAATGGTAGTTGGTAAACTTTCAGACGGTATGTCTTACCACGAGTAGAGAAACATAGGATGTTATCGTGAGTATTAGCAACAAGCAGACGCTCAATGTAATCCTCATCTTTCATCTTAGTTGCACTCTTACCTTTACCACCACGACGTTGAGATTCGTAGTCGCTTAGGATTTGGTACTTAACGTAACCTGCGTTAGAAAGCGTTACTACAACGTCTTCTTGAGCAATCAGCTCTTCCATGTCGATGTCATGAACTGCCGCTGTGATTTCTGTACGACGCTCGTCGCCATAGATTTCACGTACCGCTTCAAGTTCTTCACGGATAACTTCCATCAAACGCTCAGTGCTTGCAAGAATGTGCATTAGCTCAGCGATTTCTTCTAGAAGTGCTTTGTACTCGTCTAGAATCTTCTCATGCTCAAGGCCTGTTAGGCGGTGAAGACGAAGTTCTAGAATAGCTTGTGCTTGCGTTTCCGTTAGGAAATATTGGCCATCACGGATACCGTATTGGTCTTCCAACCAATCAGGACGAGCTGCATCAGTACCAGCGCGCTCAAGCATTGAAGCAACGTTACCAAGATCCCAACCGCGTGCAACTAGGCCAGCTTTTGCTTCAGCTGGTGTTGGAGCGTTACGGATAAGCTCAATGATTTCGTCGATGTTAGCAAGAGCTAGAGACAACGCTTCAAGGATGTGTGCACGATCGCGCGCTTTCTTCAGTTCGAAGATAGTACGACGTGTAACAACTTCGCGACGGTGGTCTACGAAGCACTTAAGCATGTCTTTGATGTTGAACAACTGAGGTTGACCGTTATTCAACGCAACCATGTTGATACCGAAAGTCGTTTGCAGTTGAGTTTGAGCGTATAGGTTGTTTAGAACCACTTCGCCTACTGCATCACGCTTACATTCAATAACAATACGCATACCATCTTTATCAGATTCGTCACGCAGTGCACTGATGCCTTCTACTTTCTTATCTTTAACCAGTTCAGCAATCTTCTCGATCAAACGAGCTTTGTTTACTTGGTAAGGGATCTCAGTAACGATAATGGTTTCTTTACCATTCTTCTCTACTTCGATATCCGCTTTTGAACGCATGTAAACCTTACCGCGGCCAGTCTTATAAGCATCAACGATGCCTTTACGACCACTGATAAGTGCTGCTGTTGGGAAGTCAGGACCAGGAATGTAGTCCATTAGCTCATCAATAGTGATCTCTTCATTATTGATGTAAGCCAAACAGCCATCAACAACTTCACCAAGGTTATGTGGTGGAATGTTGGTAGCCATACCTACTGCGATACCAGAAGCACCGTTTACCAATAGGTTAGGAATTTTTGTAGGAAGTACTGCTGGAATTTGTTCTGTACCATCGTAGTTCGGTACGTAATCCACAGTTTCCTTATCAAGGTCAGCCAGTAGCTCGTGCGCAATTTTCGCCATACGAACTTCGGTATAACGCATTGCAGCCGCGGAGTCGCCATCGATAGAACCAAAGTTACCTTGGCCATCAACTAGCATGTAACGCAGCGAGAACGGTTGAGCCATACGAACAATTGTATCGTATACAGCGCTATCACCATGCGGGTGATATTTACCGATTACATCGCCTACTACACGAGCAGACTTTTTATATGGTTTGTTCCAATCATTACCTAGTACATTCATCGCGAACAAAACGCGGCGGTGTACTGGTTTTAGGCCATCACGCACATCTGGAAGGGCACGACCAACGATGACGGACATCGCGTAGTCTAGGTATGAACCTCTAAGCTCATCTTCAATATTTACGGGCGTGATCTCTTTCGCTAGATCGCTCATAGAGCCATTTTCCCTCTATAGTCAGATCGTATTTTTGAATACGTATAAGACCGAAAAATATAACACAAATTTACCTACGGAGGCATCACTTTCCCTCTCCTTTTACCATCTTGTGACCCTTGTAGCCAATCAATTGATGAGAAATTGCACCTCCGCATCATATCTTGCTGAAACATGGTCACTTTACATCCAATAAACTAGCAAAATTGTAGATCTTCTGGTCAGCGCGAAAAGGCAAGTTATAATGCCTGCAATTTCATGGATGCATTATTTAACTTGGAAATGCCGATTATGACTAAATCACAGAACGTAGACCCAGCAGAAATCAAGAAATTCGAAGACATGGCGTCACGCTGGTGGGATCTAGAAGGCGAATTTAAGCCGCTACATCAAATCAACCCACTGCGCCTAAACTACGTGTTAGAGAAGACTGAAGGCCTGTTTGGCAAGAAAGTCCTCGATGTTGGCTGCGGCGGCGGTATTTTAGCGGAAAGCATGGCTGTTGAAGGTGCAGTCGTGACTGGTCTAGACATGGGTAAAGAGCCGCTTGAAGTAGCACGCCTTCATGCACTGGAAACTGGCACAAAGCTCGATTACATCCAGAGCACTATCGAAGATCACGCAGAGCAGAACCCACACACTTACGATGTGGTAACGTGCATGGAAATGCTTGAACACGTTCCTGACCCACAATCTGTTATCACTGCCTGTTCGAAATTAGTGAAACCGGGCGGCCATGTATTCTTCTCTACATTGAACCGTAATTTCAAATCTTACTTGTTTGCGATTGTCGGTGCAGAGAAGCTATTGAAGATTGTTCCAGAAGGCACTCATGAGCACGAGAAGTTCATTCGCCCTGCTGAACTTATCAAGATGGTTGATAACACTCCGCTGCAAGAGTTAGGGATTACGGGACTGCACTATAACCCTCTTACGGACACTTACCGTTTAGGCCAAAAAGTCGATGTGAACTACATCGTTCACACACAAAACTTTGGCTAAAAAATATCGGTAGGTCTACCGTAAAACCTTTTGTAAAAAAGACGAATGAAAAGAGTTGCAATTACCATAACTTTGCGACTTTTTTCAGTCTAAATTTCGTGCGCCAGCTTCCATTTTGACCACCTCGATTTAAATTTAATCGCCCAAAATCCATCGCCCATTTTGCTCAAAGATCAAGGGATTTTTTTTTATTGGCGAGCAAAATTAAAGCATCATCAAAAGCCGACTTTTATACAATCAAGTCACATCTAACCTCATCAGTTAGTGGTCACTTACAGTTTTTTTTCAATCCACCACTTATCCACAAGCAACCCCATTTCTTTACCTTGAAAAATATCAGTTGTAGCACTATCTTGTAACCCAACAAACAAATGACCCCTATATGTTGTGTTTGAACTACAATATATGGGTAGACCAAGATCACAAAGCCGAAACGTAATTTACAAAAATTACACAGAAATACACAAAAACACGGCCTTGTTCAGTTTTGTTAGGGAAATTAAGCAGAATGAACCAACAACTTACTGTTACCAAGCGTAACGGGCGCAAAGAAACGATCGATCTAGAGAAGATCCATCGCGTGATTACATGGGCAGCTGAAGGCTTGCACAATGTTTCTGTATCACAAGTAGAATTGAAAGCTCACATTCAGTTTTACGATGGCATCACCACTACTGACATTCATGAAACTATCATCAAGTCAGCAGCGGATTTAATCTCTGAAGAGACTCCTGATTACCAATATCTAGCAGCACGTCTGTCTGTATTCCACCTACGTAAAAAAGCGTACGGCGAATACGAGCCGCCAGCACTATATGACCACGTTGCAAAACTGGTTGATATGGGTAAATACGATAGCCACCTTATGGAAGACTACACGAAAGCTGAATTCGAAGAGCTTGACGAGTACATCGACCACAAACGTGACTTAGACTTCTCTTACGCAGCGGTTAAGCAGCTCGAAGGTAAATACTTCGTTCAAAACCGTGTAACGAAAGAAATCTACGAGAGTGCTCAGTTCCTTTACATTTTAGTTGCTGCGTGTTTATTCGCTAAATACCCGAAATCGACTCGTCTTGACTACATCAAACGTTTTTACGACGCATCGTCTACGTTTAAGATTTCTCTACCTACACCGATCATGTCTGGTGTACGTACGCCTACTCGTCAATTCAGTTCTTGTGTACTGATCGAGTGTGGTGACAGCCTTGATTCAATCAACGCAACAGCAAGCTCAATTGTTCGTTACGTATCTCAACGTGCTGGTATTGGTATCAACGCAGGTCGTATCCGTGCGCTTGGTTCTGAAATCCGTAATGGTGAGGCGTTCCACACTGGCTGTATCCCTTTCTACAAATACTTCCAAACAGCAGTAAAATGTTGTTCTCAAGGTGGTGTTCGTGGTGGCGCAGCAACAGTGTTCTACCCATTGTGGCACGGTGAAGTTCAGTCTCTATTAGTACTGAAAAACAACCGCGGTGTTGAAGAGAACCGTGTTCGTCACATGGATTACGGCGTACAGCTGAACAAGCTTATGTACTCTCGCCTAGTTCAAGGTGGCAACATCAGCCTGTTCTCACCTTCTGACGTACCTGGCCTTTACGATGCGTTCTTCGAAAACCAAGACCGTTTTGAAGAGCTATACGTTAAGTACGAAAACGATCCTTCAGTGAAGCGTGAAACAGTAAAAGCGGTTGAGCTTTTCTCTCTGCTAATGCAAGAGCGTGCTTCTACTGGTCGTATCTACATTCAGAACGTTGACCACTGTAATACACACAGCCCATTTGATTCTGAAGTAGCCCCTGTTCGTCAATCGAACCTATGTCTAGAAATCGCGCTTCCTACTAAGCCACTTTCTAACGTAGAAGATGACGAAGGCGAAATCGCACTATGTACACTTTCAGCGTTCAACCTTGGCGCAATCAATGAACTAGACGACTTAGCTGAGCTTTCTGAGCTGGTTGTTCGTGCTCTAGATGCACTTCTTGATTACCAAGACTACCCGCTTCCAGCAGCATACAAGTCGACAATGAACCGTCGTACTTTAGGTGTGGGTGTAATCAACTACGCATACTACCTAGCGAAGAATGGTGTTAAGTACTCTGATGGCAGCGCGAATGGCCTGACTCACCGTACTTTTGAAGCTATTCAATATCACTTGCTAAAAGCGTCTGTTGAACTAGCGAAAGAGCAAGGTCGTTGCCCATCTTTCCACGAGACCAACTACGCGAAAGGCCTACTGCCAATCGATACTTACAAAAAAGATATCGACTTAGTATGTGAAGAGCCACTGCACTACGATTGGGATACTCTACGTGAAGAGATCATGGAGCACGGTCTGCGTAACTCTACGCTAACTGCGCTGATGCCTTCTGAGACATCGTCTCAAATCTCGAATGCGACTAACGGTATCGAGCCACCACGTGGTTACGTATCAGTGAAAGCATCGAAAGACGGCATCCTTAAGCAAGTTGTTCCAGATTTCCTAAATCTTAAAGAGAACTACGAGCTACTTTGGAACATTGGTTCTAACGACGGTTACTTACACCTAGTGGGTATCATGCAAAAATTCGTTGACCAAGCTATCTCTGCAAACACTAACTATGATCCAAGTGTTTACGACAGCGGTAAAGTACCAATGAAGAAGCTGCTTCAAGACCTACTAACAGCGTACAAGTACGGTGTTAAGACGCTTTACTACCATAACACTCGTGATGGTGCTAAAGACGACCAAGGCGATGCAGTTCAAGTGCCGGAAGAAGATTGTGAAGGCGGCGGTTGTAAGATCTAAACCGCAATAAACATTAAGACCCCAGAGAAGAGTTATCTTCTCTGGGTTTAAAGCATTAACAGGGTCCGTTTTATTACGGGTCTTTAAAGGATTTGAGGCATTTATGGCTTACAGTACTTTTTCTCAGACTAAAAATGACCAACTAAAAGAACCAATGTTCTTGGGTCAGTCAGTTAACGTTGCACGTTACGACCAACAAAAATTCGAAATTTTCGAAAAGCTTATCGAGAAGCAGCTTTCTTTCTTCTGGCGCCCAGAAGAAGTAGACGTGTCGAGCGATCGTATCGACTACAACAAACTTCCTGAGCATGAAAAACACATCTTCATCTCTAACTTGAAGTATCAAACGCTTCTAGATTCTATCCAAGGTCGCAGCCCTAACGTTGCCCTACTTCCATTGGTATCTCTACCAGAAGTGGAAACTTGGATTGAGACATGGTCTTTCTCTGAAACGATTCACTCTCGCTCATACACGCACATCATCCGTAACATCGTGAACGATCCAGGTGTAGTATTTGATGACATCGTTGAAAACGAAGAGATCCTTAAGCGTGCTAAAGACATCGCTTTCTATTACGACGACCTAATCAAGCTAACGGCTGACTACCACCGCTACGGTGAAGGCAACCACAGCATCAACGGCGAAGACGTTAAGATTTCACTTCACGACCTGAAGAAGAAACTTTACCTATGTCTAATGTCGGTAAACGCGCTAGAAGCAATCCGTTTCTACGTTAGTTTTGCTTGTTCATTCGCGTTCGCTGAGCGTGAGCTAATGGAAGGTAACGCTAAAATCATCAAGCTAATCGCTCGTGATGAAGCACTTCACCTTACTGGTACTCAGCACATGATCAACTTGCTACGTAACGGTCAAGACGACTTCGCATTCATGCAAATCGCTGAAGAGTGCAAGCAAGAGTGTTTCGACCTATTTAAAGAAGCAGCAGAGCAAGAGAAAGAGTGGGCAGAATACCTATTCAAAGACGGCTCTATGATTGGCTTGAACAAAGACATTCTTTGCCAATACGTTGAGTACATTACCAATATTCGTATGCAGGCTGTTGGCCTAGGTACCGCTTACCCAGAAGCAACATCAAACCCAATTCCATGGATCAACGCTTGGTTGTCTTCAGATAACGTTCAAGTTGCTCCACAAGAAGCAGAAATCAGTTCTTACCTAGTTGGCCAAATCGACAACGAAGTAAAAGCTGACGACTTTGAAGGATTTGAGCTGTAATGCCAACAATCAAAATCAACAAGCTGATTTCAATTGAATCTAACCCTTCAAACACTCTGTTGGAAACAATGGAACAAGCGGGATTAGAACCAGAATACAACTGCCGAGATGGCCACTGTGGTGCATGCCGCTGTACGTTGGATTCTGGTGAAGTCGAGTACGTTGGTTTTGCTATGGCTTACACGCAAGGCAACGAAATCTTGCCTTGTATCTGTAAAGCAAAGACTGAGCTATCGCTGAGTAACGTTATTCATAGAAGCAAGCAAAAACGCGCATAAGCCAACTGGCTGTAGGTCATCTTGTTCGAATATCGTCAATAAGAATTAAAAAGGGTCCGCTTCCTCTAGGAATGCGGACCCTTTTCTATTTATGTCTTTGAGCCTCAGAGGCGACTCACCTACTACTCAACCAAAATCTTTCTATTGGTTTATACCCTAAACAAAGCCAAACATTTATTGCTGAGACAGGTTAAGGGTCACTGAGCCAATGTAACAAGCGCTTCGGCACTCTCCACAGCCGTTACAATTGTCTTTGTCTACCGTAGGTAACTCTCCTACTTCGATGTGTATCGCACCGTCTGAACACGCAGCTTGGCATGCTGAGCAATCCATTTGCATGTAATTATTACAGCTATCCGCAAAGCTAGGCTTCAAGTCAATATAAGGTGTGACCGTTGGATGAAGCGCGCCAGTCGGACACATTTCAGTACATTTGTTACACATAGAACAACTGTTGTAATCCAAATTCAGCAGCGCACTGCCCTCTAGCATCTCAATAACGCTATTCGGACACGCTTGCTCACACAACCCACAACCGTCGCAAAGACGCTCAAACAGCACCTCATCGACCGCTCTTGGCGGCCTTGCATGCAAGCGCTGTGATATCTCTTCATAATCCGCGGCTGCTTTAACCGGTTTAGAAAGTCGAGTTAAGAAACCGCGTCTATTTGAATTTATTTGTTCAGACATTAGTCGATATATAACTTTTTAGTAGCAACGTTTAAATTATATTCAGATGTTAAGTACTTAAACCAACCTATTACATCAACCGATAGCTTTTTATAAAAAGATAGCTCTGATGCTTTATTTAGTTTTTCTAAATAAACAGAAGACCAAGTTAATAAGTGACCTTCAAGTAATTCACCAGCTGAATTAATATTATTATTTTCTAACAAATATGCATGAGCGAATAACATTAAACCAAATTGATCTTCCGGCTCTCTTAAACCTGTGTCTAATTCAATCTGATTCAATTCTAAAAACTGGCGATACTCTACAGTAGAAGCGCCGAACACAACGCGGTCTTTATCTAGGTACACTGAACCCCAAGGTGGCGCTGGCATGTCTCCCACGCCTTCAAACAGGCGGCTGAACTCTGCTGCGAGTGCATCTTCGTCTTCACTTCTCAATGCCAGCAAGCATTCTTGAGAGAGTACTTCGCTCTCAACCAAGGCTTCAACAATGGTGATTAACTGTTCTTTACTTGTCGCTTGATAAAATAGCGAACCCAACAATTTATGCGTATCGATAATCATTATTATTTATAACGTTATAGGTTTAAAGATAATTATATTAATTAATCCATTTTATTCTTTGATCCATTTTATACATTCAATTCATAAACTTTAAATTCCACACTTATTTGACGCCTATCAATCAACATTTAAATATTAAAAGACAAAAACAAAACTACCTATAAAGTGCTAGCCATCAATAGCAAAAGGCATCTTAGAATGACGAATAAGAAAGAATCTGGGGTAATGAATCTTACTCGAAGAGGCTTCATGAAAGCTTCTTCTGCGGTAGGTAGCGCAGCCGCACTCGCGGGCGGTATCGCTTTACCTTTCAAATCCAAACCAGTAGCGGCTGCGGTTGCTGAGAGTGTGGATGAGAAAATCGTATGGAGTGCATGTACTGTAAACTGTGGCTCTCGCTGCCCATTACGTATGCATGTGCAAAACGGTGAAATCAAATACGTAGAAACCGACAACACTGGTACTGACGAATACGGTCATCACCAAGTTCGTGCTTGTCTACGTGGTCGCTCTATGCGCCGCCGTGTTTACAACCCAGATCGCCTGAAGTACCCGATGAAACGTGTGGGCAAACGTGGTGAAGGTAAATTCAAACGTATTAGCTGGGAAGAAGCTTACGATGAAGTTGCTGGCACCATGCAACGCCTTATCAAAGACTATGGTAACGACACTATCTACCTAAACTACGGGACAGGTACACTTGGCGGTACAGTAACTAAGTCTTGGCCACCAGCTCAAACGCTGATTGCTCGCCTAATGAACCTAAGTGGTGGTTACCTAAACCATTACGGTGACTACTCAACAGCGCAAATCGCGAAAGGCTTGAGTTACACCTACGGTGGTTGGGCAAACAACAACTCTTTCTCTGACCTAGAGAACACCAAGCTTAACATCCAGTTTGGTAACAACCCTGCCGAGACACGCATGTCTGGCGGCGGTCTGATCCACCACTATGTAGAAAGCAAAAACAAGTCAAACGCAAGAACGATCATCATCGACCCTCGCTACACCGATACTGCCGGTGGCCGTGAAGATCAATGGATCCCAATTCGTCCTTCTACAGATGCTGCATTGGTAGCGGGTCTTGCACACGTGATGATCACTGAAGACCTTGTCGACCAACCGTTCCTAGACAAATACTGCGTAGGTTACGACGAGAAGACTCTGCCTGCATCAGCGCCTAAAAACAGCGACTACAAATCTTACATCTTAGGTTTAGGTGAAGATGGCGTAGAGAAAACACCTGAGTGGGCCTCTAAGATCACAGGTATTCCAGTTGATACTATCGTTAAGCTTGGCCGTGAAATGGGCACAGCAAAACCATGTGCAATCCACCAAGGTTGGGGCCTACAACGTACTGCGAACGGTGAACTAGCTTGTCGTGCAATCGCGATGCTGTCGCTACTCACTGGTTCTGTGGGTGTATCAGGCGGTTCAACAGGTGCTCGTGAAAGTGACATCAACATTCCGTTTGTTCGCTTCCCTACTGTGCCAAACCCAGTTGAAACGTCTATTTCAATGTTTATGTGGACAGACGCAATTTACCGTCATCATGAAATGACCGACATCACTGATGGTGTTCGCGGTGCAGAGCGCCTTAAGAACCCAATCAAGATGATCTGGAACTACGCAGGTAACTGCATCATCAACCAGCACTCAGACATCAACAAGACACACGCGATTCTTCAAGATGAAAGTGCGTGTGAAATGATTGTCGTGGTTGATAACCATATGACGTCTTCAGCAAAATACGCTGACATCATCCTGCCAGACTTAACAACGTCTGAGCAAGACGACTGGTGTATGGATGGTAAAGCATCGAACATGCCTTACTTCATCTACGCACAGAAAGCGATTGAGCCTCAGTTTGAAGCGAAATCTATCTACGAGATGTGTACTGAGCTTGCTAAACGCATGGGAGTTGAAAAAGAGTTCACGGAGGGTCGTACTCAAGAACAATGGATTGAGCACCTGTACGCAGAAACTCGTAAGAACGATCCAACCCTGCCAACCTTCGAAGAGATGAAAGAGCTGGGTATCTACAAACGTAGCTACGACCATCACTACATCGCTTATGAAGATTTCCGTAAAGATCCAGAAGCGAATCCACTGACCACACCAAGTGGCAAGATCGAGATCTACTCAGAGCAACTGGCTGATATCGCGAAGACTTGGAAGCTGAAAGAAGACGAAGTGATTCACCCACTTCCAATTTACGCGGACTCTTTCGAAGGCCATAACGATCCGCTAGCAGAGAAGTTCCCACTTCAGCTAACCGGTTTCCACTATAAGGCTCGTACTCACTCGACTTACGGCAACGTTGCAGAGATCAAAGCTGCGGCACCGCAAGAGTTGTGGATCAACCCAATTGATGCGAAAGAACGTGGTATTGAAAGCGGCGACATGGTGAGTATTTTTAACGACCGTGGCGAAGTACACATTCCAGCGAAAGTGACACCAAGGATTCTTCCTCGAGTTGTCGCGCTAGGCGAAGGTGCATGGTACGCACCCGATGGTCAGAAGATCGACCATGCAGGCTCTATCAACGTGCTGACTACTCAGCGCCCGAGCCCACTTGCTAAGGGTAACCCTCAGCATACAAACCTAGTTCAAATCAAAGCGCTAAAGAAAGCATAAGGTAGGTTGGAATGAAACAATACGGCTTTTACATTGATTCAAGTAAATGCACGGGTTGTAAAACCTGTCAGCTTGCTTGTAAAGATTATAATGATCTCGACATCAAAACGAACTACCGTCGCGTATACGAATACGCAGGTGGTGGCTTCACTCAAGATGGTGATACCTGGGTTCAGAAAGATGTCTTTTCTTACTACCTGTCTATCGCTTGTAACCACTGTACTAACCCAGCGTGTGTGAAAGTGTGTCCTTCGGGCGCGATGCACAAACGTGATGAAGACGGTTTGGTTGTGGTTGATGAGAGCGTTTGTATTGGTTGTCAGCACTGCAGCAATGCGTGTCCTTACGGCGCACCACAATACAATGCTAAGAAAGGTCACATGACTAAATGCGATGGTTGTTACCAACGTGTTTCTGAAGGCAAACAGCCTATCTGTGTTGAATCTTGCCCACTTCGTGCATTGGAGTTTGGTGAAATCAATACACTTCGCGAGAAGTACGGCTCTGGTGCGGATGTGGCTCCACTGCCATCTTCAACAGAAACGCTACCGAACATCGTGATTAAGCTGAACAAAAACGCGAAGCCGACTGGCGATACCAGTGGTCACCTAGCAAACCCGAAGGAGGTGTAAGATGATTTTTCATGAGTGGTCTTTAATCTTCTTTACGGTGCTGGCGCAAACTGCAGTTGGTGGTTACTTACTTATTGGTGCTCGCGCACTGGTATTGGGTCATGACGAAGAGAAGCTAAACAGCTACAAGGTTCCAATGTTCATTCTATGGGCACTGATGGGGCTTGGCTTCATGTTCTCGACAACGCACCTTGGCTCTCCACTGCGCGCGTTTAACGCTTTTAACCAACTAGGCTCTGCTTGGCTGTCTAACGAAGTATTTTTCGGTGCGGCATTCTTCACAGTAGGTGGCCTTCAATGGTTACTGTCTGTGGTTAAGAAAGGTGGCGTAGCTATCCAGAAAGCACTGATGGTTGGCGCGATGGTGTTGGGTGCAATCTTCATGTACGCGATGATCAACGTATACATGATCAACACAGTACCTACGTGGGACAACATCTACACACCACTGAGCTTCATCATGACGATGGTTGTGGGCGGTTTATTGCTGTCTCAATTCGTGATTGTATTTGCTAACGACAGTCGCTTTGCGGTTGACCGTAACATCACCATGCTGGCTGTGATTGCTGTTGCGATCAGCTTGCTTGTGACAGTAGGAAAACTGAACCTAATCGGTGACATCCAAACTTCAGCTGCAAAAGCGTCTGAGTTAGTCGATGGTTTAGGTAGCTATGTGATTCTTCAAGTGGCACTGCTGATGGCAAGCTTGTTGATTTGGATTCTACCTATGCTGAACAAAGCAAAAGTGAACCCAGTTAACCTTGGCTTAGCACTAGTACTGTTCTTGGCTTCAGAGTTAATCGGCCGTGGTTTGTTCTACAGTCTACATATGACAAGCGGTTTGTAATCAAGTTCTTACAGACATGAGCTACGTGTAAACATCACTGCTTGTTTGGTTATCTAGAAGGCTAGATAAACAAAAGGCCCAACACCTATTTAGATGTTGGGCCTTTTTATTTCATTTTTTCTAACGTTTTTAGTACAGACTTAACGAGTTCGCTTACATACTTACTTAATGATAGCTGCTGGAATAAACATGTCTTTCAATCGCTTAGCCGAAGAGTAAGTGCCAAACATCGGTTTGTTGTCTAGGTGCCTTCTCAGCATATCGGCTGCTACGGTTTTGATGATGGTACGTGCATCTTCACGCTTGTATTGACGGTAGAACTCCAGCACTTGCCCCCACTCGCCTGCTTCGCTCGATAACGCAATACTAAAAGTATTACCCTCTAACTTACCCGTTACTAAGGCTAACTCTGTGCCGCACTTTTCTCTTGTTGCACCAGCCAATGCAAACGTCGCCGCTAGTGGATCGCTCTTTTCAAGCTCACTCTCTTTTGGCTCCGCCATAACCCAAGAGTGGCCGAAGCAATCTTCAACTTGCTCATTCGATTGCAGCCAAGCCGATAGCGCACCTTTAGTTGACACTTCCGATACCGACAGCGTCTTCTTTCTCTCAGCCATAATGTGGCCGATATGATCGATCATCGGCTCATCAACACTGACAACGTTGCTCTCTAATAGCTTGTACACCATTTGCAGCAGCTTAACGCGAGTTTCTAGATCCGACTTAGGTCCAAATAGTTTCACTTCAATAAACGGCAGATAAGAGCGGTAACCCAATTCATAACCTTGAGGCAATTTCAGCTGGTCTAACACGTCTGATATGCCAGATTCGGACAAACCAAAGGTAAACAACCTGCTGCATTCAGAAGCGACCACTTGAGGATAAGTACGAGCGAGGTCAGGGATAATTTCAAAGCTCACCATGCGCTTAAACTCACTGGGCACTCCCGGAGTAAAATAGAAAGTCGCATCGTTAATCTTAAGTTTGAAACCACATGCAGTGCCGACAGGGTTATCGACGATTTCCGAGTTTACTGGCAGCAAAGCCTGCTTTAGGTTGCTATCCGGCATCGGCATACCACGCCCGGAAAACATCTCTTCCATACGCGCCAGCCATTCAGGGAACATAATGAGTTTCTGCTCTGAGGCAGCAGCAGCAGCTGCTGCACTCATATCATCGGTTGTCGGGCCTAAACCACCATTAACGATAACCACATCATAGTTAAAGCTCAGCATCAGCAGTTCTTCAACAAGAGCATTCATTTGATCACCCACAGTTGAGCGCTTAGCAAGAGCAAAACCATGCTGATAAAACTCAGCAGACATCCAAGCTGCGTTCGTATCTACAATGTCTCCATGAAGAACTTCTTCACCTGTACTTAACATTGCGATTTTCGTCATATTTCTATCCCTTGTTGTCATAAAAAGACACTGCATTATTTACAAACTGGTCTATGGTTGAATTTGGAGCAATTCGCCTTTTCACTAATATTAATAATGTTAAACCTAAGGTTTTCTTAGGAAAAGCTATAAATTATTAGTTCCCTAAATCAGGCATTTAATAGATAATTGTGACCCTGATCAATTCCAAACTTTCTCATGGAGACCCTTGTGGCCAAATCACCGTTACTAGCAAAGGTTACTGCTGCATTTACAATGCTAATGTCAGTTAACTCGGTTGCAAGCCAATACGACTTCGACCAGCCAATCAACCTTTCTTATTCGGATGAATGTGCTCAAGATTACTGTGTTAATGATAGCTTGTACACCTACAAGCCTAATACCAATTACGCACTGAGCGAATCAAGTGATGAGTACGACTTCTCAATCCAACAACCAAAACACATGTTGGTGAGCCAAGAGAAGGATTGGGACTACCTTATGGGCCAAACCTACACCATTTTGGGCTTAAGTGTCGCTACAGTAGGTTTGATGACTCTACTCCCTGAAAGTATCACTAAGTGGGATGATGACCAACGTGACATCAGCTCATTAGGTAAAAAGTGGAAAGACAACGTATCTGAAGGCCCTGTATGGGACCGCGATGAACACTTCCTAAACTACGTGATGCACCCCTATTTTGGTGGTGTTTACTACACCGCAGCTCGACACGCAGGTTACGATGAGTTTGAATCTTTCTTATACTCTTGGACCATGTCTACGTTCTTCTGGGAATACGGTGTAGAAGCGTTTGCCGAAGTACCATCATGGCAAGATCTGTTCATCACTCCATTCTTTGGTGCGGTTGTTGGTGAAATGATGCTAGAAGCAGAGCAAGACATCATTGCTTCAGGCGGCGAAGTGATGGGCTCTCAAACCATGGGTGATGTGTCTCTATTTTTCCTAAACCCTGTTGGACACATCCACTACTGGGTAAGTGATGCTTGGGGCGGTGACGCAGAAGTTAATCTGAATACTAACCCTTGGTGGGATAACCAAGACGCAGCTAGATTCGCATACGATGCTGGTGCGCCATACGATTCTCAGTTTGTTGGTATGAACTTTAAAGTAACCTTCTAATACAGCAACCTAATTACTTTCGTAAAAACAAAACTCTTCTAAAAAGCGGCTCTCTAGCCGCTTTTTTTGTGCCCTACTCTTCATTCTCTTTTTTTGCATCACAGCTTAGTTTCAAAAATTGACCTAGGTCAAACATTGTTCGATGTAACCTTCTACACTGAAATTAAAGAACTTTATCGCGCGATATCAAACATTTAATTAGCAAATAATAATTGAAACTTTGGGGGCTGATATGAACAGTACATTTATCGTAAACTTTATCGGAAAAGCATCACCAGCAACAATCAAACAACTTGCTGCGGTTACTCACGAAAACGACGGCAAATGGCTCATCAGTAAAGTGAACTTTATTGAAGACCAAGTCGCAGGCGTACTCAAGGTTCAACTTCCAGCCATCAACGAATCGATTGTAAAAGAAGCTTTCAGCGCCAACCCGGATCTCATCGTACAGTTTGTCGATTCAGATCATACGCACAATGCTCAAGACACAATCCATCACTTAAGGCTCGACTCTAACGACCGAGCAGGTATCGTCAACGAAGTGACACATGTATTGGATAGACAAGGGATCAGCATTCTAGATATGGATTGCCACCGAGTCTTTATCGCTGGTGGTGGTGGTGTTAGTTCAAGCTTATTCACTTCAAAAATCGCCGTTAAGCTACCAATCGAAGTTCAAATCGATGATGTAGTTAATGAACTCGAAACACTCAGTGAAGACACTCGAGTAATGATTGAAAGCTAATTTAACTTACCTCCTGACGATACCTTAATCGTTGGGAGGCCACCTCATAAATAAGACCTCTCTTACATTACTTACAAAAAAAGCGCATCAAAACACCCAAAACACATAGCCATAGAATATGAAATTAAGTATTTATATAATTTTTTTGATACGATAGATATCTTATATAATTTAGTAGCTTAGGTTCATACATGGAAAGAAAAAGGTCGAGCTGGCAACTCAATGTCATCTCAGCAATCCTTCTTACGACACTTTTTAGCGGTTGTAAAAGTGGTCATGAAAATAACGATAGTGGAACAACTACTACGGGAACAACTTCAAGTACGTCATCTTCCCCTATTACGCTTAGCATCCCAAATAGTGTCTCATTTTCTGAACCACAATCAGGGTCGAAAACAGAATCCATTACCGTTTCTCTTTCCGAAGCATTAGCTCAAGAACTCACCTTAACGATCTCAACTAGTGACGTGACAACTCGCTCTAATGGCACCTTCAAAAACTACGATGCTATCTCAAGCCAAAACGTCAAAATTGCGGCAGGTGCAACCAGCGCAGCTCTACCACTAAACCTTGTGCACAATAATCTGTATGAGGGCAGTAAAACACTTCATTACTCTATTAGTGCTGATAACGGTGCAAATTACACTCTTTCAAACGAACGAACTGTAGTAACTATTGATGATAGCGATACTCAACCAACCGTTAGTTTTAGTAACGACTTAAGTACCGTTGTAGAAGGTGACAGCATTATTCAACAAGCTGTTTTGAGTCATTACACATCTCAAGATGTAACACTTACCCTGACTCAAACCGGTATTGCCGCGCCTGAGGACTTTACTGTTGATATAGCAGGGTTAACTCTTAAATTGCCAGCAGAAACCCTATCAACAAATATCACATTTTCTGCTCGTGATGATAGCTTCGATGAAGGTGGCGAATCGGTAATCTACACGATAGCTTCCGTTGGTAACGCGACTATCGATTCGAGTAAAAACACTCTCGCGTTCTATATTCCTGGGCAGAAAAGTTTCAATGATACTGGGTATGTCACTTATTTTGATGGAACAGACTACGACAGCGTCACTCCTCCAGCATCACATCCAAATCAAGATGCCGATTTTGGTTTAGATGTCACCAATGGAAGTGAACATTCAGATGGGGAATATGGCTTTCGCTACACCAAGCTAGATGCTCACGGAAACCCTCTAATACCTAGCGCTACTGATTGGCGCTGTGTTAAAGATGAGCATACTGGATTGTATATTGAAGCAAAACAAGATCCGATAGCAATGCCCAGCCAGTCCGAGGTCGATACTTGGGTTAAGAACCATAAAGACGCCCCTGACGCCAACCCTTACCCTTGGGGCAGTCAATCAAGCTCATGGAGAAGCGCCTCACACACATATACTTGGTACGACTCTGACAATACAACCAATGGTGGCTATGCCGGAGCACCCAATGATCTCTTGTATAGCGCCGGCCCGATATCTTCTCAATGTGCGTACATTAATGATGGTTCGGGAAGTAACTACTGTAATACAAGTAGTTATATTAGTAGCCTAAACAGTCGCTCTATTTGCGGCATTACAGATTGGCGCTTACCTTCACCTGTTGAAGCCCGTTCATTTATCAACTTCAATGTCGGCACTGCACCAGCAGGAGCCATTCATTTCTTTCCTAATCTTGGAGACCGACTCTTCACGCATTCTAGCTCTGTTAAACAAGATGGTAGTGCTAGATGTATCGACTCTCAAAATGGAGAGCTTGAGCTTTGTAATAAAAACATCGCAGGCTCGACAGGAATTGTGGCTGTAAGTGGAGGTATTGAGTAATGAAACTAAAACTATGCTTAGGTGTAATTGCCTCTCTGTTAAGTGCAAATACCATCGCGCAAACCTGCGTGCAAACTCAAACTCCTTCTCACCAAGACGGACAATTTATTGACCGTAAAGATGGTACATTACTCGACGTAACGACTAATTTGCTTTGGTCAAAATGCAACCTAGGCGAAACCTACAATCAATCCAATGACACATGTGATGGTACCGCGATTAAATATCAAAATTGGCAGGATGCGCTCATCGCAACTGAAGATTCGAATCTGACCACTATCGCAGGTCAGGTTGGTTTTAGGTTGCCTAATATCAAAGAGTTAAGTTCAATCGTTGACTATAGCTGTACTAGACCAGCAATTAACCTGACACTCTTCCCGACAACAACCAACGAACCATATTGGACTAATACTCCTGACGCTCATAAAATCAACAGTGACTATGATGGTTTAATTATTGATTTTGAAGAAGCTTTGGAAGTCATTACCGACCCAGATGATATTCCACATCCTCTTGTTCGATTAGTGAAAACATTTTAATTAGTTTTTACGGTACAAATAATCAAAAAGAGCAGCTCATCCGCTGCTCTTTTTATTTTTCTGAACAATAAAGTCCGTTATTTAACTGACCATTGTGACAATGAACGTTTGAAGTCTTCATAGCCAAACTCATTCAGTTTTTGAACGTCGCCATTGCTGCGCTCGCAGTAGATTGAGGGCATTTTAAGGCCATTGAACCAGTTCAGTTTCACCATGGTATAGCCTGCGCTGTCCAACAAGTGAAGTTTTTGACCAATCTTTAGTGGCTCATCAAAGCTCGCTTCACAGAACTGATCCCCCGCCAAGCATGAACATGAGCCAATCACATAGCTATGGCTACCACTTTCGGACGCTTCTAATACCGATGCTGGTTCATTATAGATAAGCGTATCAAGACGGTGTGCCTCGGTTGCAGAATCGACAATTGCCGTTTTCTTCACGTTCTCAACGATATCAACTACTGTCACAACTAGGTCGGTTGTTTTGGTGATGATCGCTTCACCCGGTTCAAGGTACATTTGCACGCCGTGTCTTTCAGAGAAAGCTTTTAGCGCAAGGCCAAGTTTCTCAATGTCGTAGCCCGGCCACGTGAAGAACACACCACCGCCCATGCTCACCCAATCCAACTTATCTAGGTGACCACCAAACTGTTCTGATATTGAATCAAGTAGGCCGATAAATGCATCGACGTCTTTATTCTCACAGTTCATGTGGAACATCACGCCATTAATCTCATCAAAGATTTCAGGCTTGATGTGGTCAGCTTGCACGCCCAAACGCGAGAACTGACGAGCTGGATTCGCCAAGTCTTGTCCTGCGTAGCTCACACCCGGATTTAAACGTAAACCCAGCGAGGCTTTGCCTTCAACAATATGACGGTAAGCTTCGAATTGGCTTTGCGAGTTGAAGATCATCTTGTTGCAAATATCCGCAACTTCTCTCACGTCATCTTCGCTGTAACCCACACTGTAAGCGTGCGTCTCACCACCAAAGGTTTCGTGGCCAAGCTTCACTTCGTATGGACCAGAGCTTGTCGTGCCATCGAGATACGGTTTGATGATGTCAAACACCCCCCATGTCGAGAAGCACTTGAGTGCCAATACCAACTTCACACCTGAGATCTCTTTCAGCTGCTTGGCTTTCTCTAAGTTCGCAATCAACTTGTCTTCGTTGATCATGAAATAAGGCGTTTTTAGTTCGTTGTTTTGCATGTTAATACCTTGCGGCCCTCGAGTTCACGAAGGCACATGATAATCGAACAAAGCCGACGCAACAGCATCGGCTTGTAATTATACGTTCTCGTCAATCATATGACTTTGAATGGAATTCGCAGAGCTTTGACCTTGTCGCTAGGACATCGCGCGGAGTTTACGAACGTAAATGAGCACGATGGACAACGCGACGAGGGCAAAGAGCCAGAAATTACTTCAAAGTGTGGATCAGAGGTAAACCAGCCGTAGGCTCTAGCTCTTGAACGTGCCAATCTAGACCGATTTCAGGCATGGTTGCTAGGAACGGGTCTGGGTTTAACTGTTCCATGTTGAATACGCCTTTATCAGCCCATTCGCCACGGAAGAACTGAAGTGCAGCCGTAATAGCTGGAACACCTGTTGTGTAAGAGATCGCTTGGTGCTCTACGTCTTCGTAAGCCACTTCGTGGTCTGCGTTATTGTAGATGAATACGCTGCGCTCTTTACCGTCTTTCTTACCTTGAACCCAAGTACCGATACACGTTAAACCAGTGTAACCCGGAGCTAGAGATGTTGGATCTGGTAATAGTGCTTTAAGAACATGCAGAGGCTGAACCACTGTGCCATCGTGCAGTGTTAGCGGTTCAGGGCTAAGAAGGCCGATATCACGCATGCAGTTGAAGTAGTTCAGGTATGCATCACCAAAGCCCATCCAGAATTCGATACGCTTAGCTGGGATGAACTCTTTCATCGAACGAACTTCATCGTGTGCCATTGAGTAAACTTTATGAGAACCACAGTTCGGGAATTCAAACTCAAGCATACGAGAGTGACACGGTACTTGTTTCCACTCTTCATTTTCCCAGTAGAAAGAGTCGCCTTGGATCTCAAGCATGTTGGTTTCTGGGTCAAAGTTGGTCGCAAACTTCTTGCCGTGGTCACCAGCATTCACGTCCATTACATCAATTGAGTCAATCTCATCGAACAAGTGCTTAACCGCGTACGCAGCAAAGATTGATACCACACCAGGATCGAAACCAGCGCCAAGAATACCTGTGATGCCCGCTTCTGCGAACTTCTCACGATAACCCCATTGCCAATCATAAGCTTGTGGTACTTGTTGGCCTTCAGAACATAGGTCAACCGCTACCGATGTATCTAGGTAAGATACTTTAGTTTGGTAACACGCTTCCATGATTGCCATGTTTACCCAAGGAGGACCAGCGTTGATAACAAGATCCGGCTGAACTTCTTTAATCAAAGCAACAAGCGCATCAACATCATCAGCGTCTACTGAACGTGCTTCTAGTTTCTTAGTTGAATCTTTAAGGTTGTTTTTGCCCTTGATAGATTCGATGATTTTTTCACACTTCGCGATGGTACGAGAAGCGATTGTGATATCACCCAGTACTTCGTTATTTTGTGCTGCTTTGTGTGCAACAACCCAACCAACGCCGCCTGCACCAATTTGTAGAATAGCCATAGTTTTAATTACCCTTGTTGTTCTGCTAGCTCAATAGCTAAAGTTTGAATTTTGTTAATTAGAGATGTGAAATCTGATGTCGTTAAGCACGGATTCAAGATAGTGAATTTCAGCGCGCTTTTACCATCCACTACCGTTTCGCCAAGTACGGCAACACCACGAGTCAGCGCTTCCAATCTTAACGTTTGATTCAGTTTGTCTAAATCCATAGCACTGTTTGCTGATTGCTCATTGCTAAGCACCGAACGGAACAGCACCGTCGATAGTGAAGGCTCCGCTAATAGCTCTAAATCCGCTTGATTTTGAATCAGGTCGGCAACTTGAAGCGTCTGCTCTAGGAGATGATCGTACATATCACCCAGCTGCTTTGGCCCAACGCTTTGCATCGTCATGAAGACTTTCAATGCATCGAAACGCTTGGTGGTCGCAATAGACTTATCGACTAGATTTGGCAGCTCATCGTGCTCGCGATTCAAGTAGTCTGCGTGATGCAGTAGGTACTTAAAGTTCGCTTTGTCTTTCAGCAGCACAGCACCACAGCTGATTGTTTGGAAGAACAACTTGTGGAAATCAACGCTGACAGAGTCCGCTTTCTCGATGCCTTTCAGACGAGCTTTATGGCTACTTAAGATAAGCGCGCCGCCGTAAGCGCTGTCGACATGGAACCAAAGGCCTTGTTGGTTTGCGATGTCTGCAATCGCATCAAGGTCGTCGATAGCACCATGATCGGTTGTACCCGCCGTACCAACTACAGCAAAAGGAATCAACCCTTGGGCTTTAAGCGCTTTTACTTCTGCGTCTAAGTAATCCGGTTTGATGGTGCCGTTTGCGTTGGTCTCAACACAGCACACCGCGCTCTCGCCTAAACCGAGCAATGAAGCGGATTTTTGAACCGTGAAGTGAGATTTATCTGAACACAAGATGCGAAGCTTACTCGCGTAATCCGGTAAACCCAGCTTTTGGATAGAGTGACCATCGTGCTCATCCGCAACCCAGTCTCTCGCTAGCAATAAGCCCATTAGGTTACTTTGCGTGCCACCACTAGTGAAAACACCGTCCGCTTGTTCACCTAGTTGGTACTTGTCACACATCCAATCAACCACGCGCTGCTCAACATAAGTCGCAGCAGATGCTTGGTCCCATGAATCCATAGATTGATTCAGAGCCGCGATAATTGATTCCGCTGCTACTGATGCCATTAGAGGAGGCGTATGAAGGTGTGCGATACAGTCAGGGTGCTGCACAAAGATAGAGTTTGCTGCAACTAGGTCAGCGGTGCTATCTATAACGTCAACCAAAGCGTGTTGGTTGTTGTCTAGGTCGACAGCCTTGATAGAAGCCTCTAGCACTTTTGGTTCTAGACCTGAGTATGGAGTTTCAACCTGCTCGAAAACCGCTTTCATTGCCTGAGTGGTTTGGTTCATCACGTTAGCGAATTCGTCGCTACCGCCTAGGCCTGTGTGAATGAAGTGCTTGTTCCACTCTTGATTTGCTTGCTTATCTGAAGCTTGCTCTTCTTGAACACCTCCGCCGGCAGCAATGATGGCTTCTTCCATCACTCGCAGGGCAAAGTCTACCTGTTCGAAAGAGATAATCATTGGTGGCAGGAAGCGAATCACAGATCCATCACGACCGCCCTTCTCGACCATCAAACCACGCTCTAATGCCGCGCGTTGAATAGCTAGGGTCAGGTCACCGTCTGATTTCGGCTCACCAAATTTATTGAGTTCACCGTTTGGTTGCTTGATCTCGGCGCCAAGCATTAAACCTTTACCACGAACTTCAGCAATACAGTTAACGCGAGATTGAATCTTCTCTAACCCATGTCGTAGGTATTGGCCTGCAATGTTCGCGTGCTCAACTAAACCATCTCGCTCGATGATTTCTAACGCTTTCGCTCCAGACACCATTGCCAGTTGATTACCACGGAAAGTACCCGTGTGCTCACCCGCTTTCCATGTATCGATGCTCTTATCGAATACCAGCAGCGACATAGGCAGTCCGCCACCAATCGCTTTAGACAAACATAAGATATCAGGGTTAACGCCTGACTCTTCAAACGCAAATCGATGACCTGTTTTGCCAACACCACACTGGATTTCATCAAAAATCAGTAGGATACCGTGTTCATCACAGATGCGACGTAAACCTTGTAGCCAAGATGCCGGAGCTGGAATTACACCACCCTCACCTTGCACGGGCTCAACGATCATCGCAGCTGGTTTCATGATGCCGGATTCATCGTCATTCAACATACGTTCGATGTAACGAATACTTGCGTTAGCACCCGCTTCACCACCAATGCCAAACGGGCAACGTAGGTTGTATGGGAAAGGCATAAAGTGCACATCAGACATCAAGCCACTACGACGCTCTTTGGTGCCTAGGTTACCCATCATGCCCATGGTGCCATTGGTCATGCCGTGGTAAGCACCACGGAAAGCAAACATGGTGTTACGACCTGTGGTTTGCTTCGCTAGCTTGATTGCCGCTTCAACAGCATCAGCGCCTGATGGGCCACAGAATTGAAGAACCGAGTTATCTGAAAAGTCTTGAGGGAGAAAAGCTTTAACTCGCTTGATAAACGTCTCTTTCGCTTGAGTCGTAATATCCAGAGTTTGGTATGGCAGACCGGAATCAAGTTGGTCTTTAAGTGCTTGGTTAATCTCTGGGTGGTTATAACCCAAAGAAAGTGTACCGGCACCGGCTAAGCAATCAAGAAAGAGTTGGCCACGAGTATCTTCAACTAAAGCGCCACATGCTCGCTTAATAGCAATAGGAAGACGTCTTGGGTAAGAACGTACATCCGACTCATGCTGTTCTTGCTCAAGCAAAATAGCGTCAGGTGTTAGGTCGTAAGTTCCCTCGACGATAGGAACCATAGTTGAAAATGAATTTGCGATAGTATTGATATCGACTTCAAAGGCGGTAGTCATAAAAGTCCCCTTGAATGTGTTCATACTCACCTCCATCAGACGCAACTATCCACCAACCCTCTTTAAATTTGGAGAGAGTTCATAGTTAAGTACGCGTATTGTCTAGAAATGAGATATAGCTGTACGCTCGCATAAGTCAAATGACAAATACGAAATTAAGCCGTCTTAAGACAGCGATAAATTGTTAGCGTGAGCTCAAGGTTCAGTAATGCTACTGTTTTGAAGAATTGGACATTTTTGCAGGATCGGGCAGCTATGAGGAGCTGGTCCCTTTGGAAATGCAGAGCTGATTAGCAATGTTGTAATTAGTGTGTTCAATGTTGGGTTTCCCATTAACATGGCGAACTGCGCCATAAGTATCCCGTCTATCAGCTAAAGGACTAGCCAATACCTACCCTACGTAATGTCCCAATCAGCAAGAATGGTCACTACGCGTATCCCCCAGAAGCAATCGTTGCTCTTCTTGAACATTGTTCATTCCGAGATTGCGCGGAAAAGTAACATAAAGTGAAATGAACGATCAATAGTTTTTAAGAATAGCTTGATAAATAGCAGTGGTGGCTAAGCAATTGCTGTAAATATCGTCAACACTATCGTTTAAGAAAGAGCTCCCCTGTTCATTCGTTCCTCGAGCCCGAGGCTGACGAGGCAGGCATACAGGCGGCGTTAGTGATAGCTTTGAGGCTGTGGCATCTTTTCGTCATTCCCTAGTATGAGGAACGAGTTCATAGGGAATCTCGCTTTTAAAAACTAACTTATCTAAACGAACTTGATTGCGAAATTTTGAGATAGAGATAGAGATAGAGATAGAGATAGAGATAGAGATAGAGATAGAGATGAATTCTAAGTGAGGGCTCGAGCAAGCAAAGTACTTACACGCAAAAGCTAAACCACAGAAACCAAAAAGCCCGAACATTTCTGTTCGGGCTTTTTAATTTGGAGCGATACATCGGGTTCGAACCGATGACCTCAACCTTGGCAAGGTTGCGCTCTACCAACTGAGCTAGTATCGCATTTGCTTTATCGAGATAAAGACTTTAATAGATGGTGCCCCGGGCCGGACTTGAACCGGCACAGCGCGAACGCCGAGGGATTTTAAATCCCTTGTGTCTACCAATTCCACCACCAGGGCA
>NZ_VFEB01000107.1:0-283 GCF_007858795.1 Vibrio sp. T20 | reverse complement strand
TAAGGGAACATAAATCCAGACAGCAGAATTGAAGGCAGAAGAATGAACACCGTCATTTGCATGGCTTGAAGCTGTGTTGTGGCGATAGTGGATATGACCAATCCTAAGGCTAGGCTAGCGGCGATAAACAACAAGGTTCCAAACAGAATTTGGCTGATTGCACCGTTAATCGGTACGCCGAAAATCCAATGTCCCAACCCTAGAATGATAAAAACCTGAATTAAGCCGACAAAGATATACGGCACGATTTTCGCCTCCATTAGCTCTATCGAGTGGATGGGCG
>NZ_VFEB01000127.1:0-304 GCF_007858795.1 Vibrio sp. T20 | reverse complement strand
ACTGAAGATAGGAGAGGCCCATCATCATACCCATGACGGGAGGAAAGTGAATCACGGCGTGGAAAGCGACAGCTGTGGCAATCGTCATGATGAATAAAAATACGATCCTTCTTGCTCCACGTTTTAACTCGATATGTTGGTGCACGGTATCGGGCTGAGTTGTGGGAACGAAATATGACATGATTAAGGCTGGAACCACATAGTTCATGACTGAAGGAATAAATAGGGGAACAAACTCGCTAAAACTCACGTAGCCTGCCTGCCATACCATTAGCGTTGTGATATCCCCAAACGGACTGAATGC
>NZ_VFEB01000210.1:0-287 GCF_007858795.1 Vibrio sp. T20 | reverse complement strand
ATTGACCATTAGCCTATTAATGAGTTGTTGAAGTAGCTCAGCCTCGGGCATCATATGTTGTTCGGTGATTTCTTCAGCGGAGATTGATAGCTCAAAAACCTCCGACATTTGAAACTCTGCGGCGATACTTTTTACTGCTTGTAAGGTGTCGTAGAGTTCATCAGGTTCTGAATCAGAAAATATCTTTATTAATTGATCAATTTCGTTCTCTAACTTATTGACCAGAGTTCTTAAACATTCAAGCTTCTCGCTGGCTTTAAGCTCTTCGCCAATTAGTAATTGGCAGA
>NZ_VFEB01000237.1:0-300 GCF_007858795.1 Vibrio sp. T20 | reverse complement strand
ATTGGCGTAGCACCTATAACAAGAGAAAGTGGACGCTTTAAAGGCAAACGGATGATAAAAGGAGGTCGACCTCAAGTTAGAACCGTTATGTATATGGCAATGATGTCTGCCATCCAATGTAACCCCGTTTTTAAGGCTACTTATGAACGATTACTCGCGGCAGGTAAACCAAAAAAAGTCGCAATCGTTGCCTGCATGAGAAAGATGGTTGTAATACTTAATTCAATGATAAGAGACGGCGTAATGTGGGATAAAGGTAGCGCCAAAAATTAACTATTGACGCCATAGTCTCTTGTTATA
>NZ_VFEB01000130.1:0-426 GCF_007858795.1 Vibrio sp. T20 | reverse complement strand
CATCTAGCCATCCAAGAAAGTGAAATATTCTCTCACTTGAGCCAGAAAAAGAAACGCTCACCAACTCGGGTGAGCGTTAATAAATTCATAGACTTAGAATAGTTCTAGTGCTTTATGTCGTAAAGCATCACTACCCCCAGTATTACTGAGTAGGCGTTATTGAGCTAAACGCTGTCTTACCGCTTCGAATAGGCAGATACCTGACGCTACAGAAACATTCAGGCTAGACACGCTGCCTGCCATTGGAATCTTAATCAGATCATCGCAAGTTTCACGCGTTAAACGGCGCATACCGTCACCTTCCGCGCCCATCACTACAGCCAATGGGCCCGTTGGCTTCGCTTGGTAAATATCATGCGTTGCTTCTCCTGCCGTACCCACAAACCATACGCCCTGCTCTTGCAGTGCACGCATTGTACGAGCTAG
>NZ_VFEB01000217.1:0-257 GCF_007858795.1 Vibrio sp. T20 | reverse complement strand
GTGGCAGTGCGACCAATGATGGTGGTGCGGGTCTCGTTCAAGCTCTAGGTGGGTGCTTGTTAGATTGTAAAGGGCAAGATGGCAAAGGACATGAGCTTAATCGAGGTGGTGCTGCACTTGCAGAATTCGCATCAATAGATCTTACCGGCTTAGATTCGCGCTGTGCTGATGTTGAGTTTATTGTGGCGTGCGATGTTGATAATCCACTGTGTGGTGAGAATGGTGCTAGCTATATCTTCGGCCCACAAAAAGGAGCG
>NZ_VFEB01000258.1:0-315 GCF_007858795.1 Vibrio sp. T20 | reverse complement strand
ACTGGGTGGTCACGGCAGGCTCATCCGCTCCGGCTGGAAAAGTGACAGACGTTGCTATCGACGACGCAAAGTCGGCATTCGATACCAAGTTTTGGGGCAGCCTAAACGTTGCTAAGCATGCAGCACGTTACATGAAACCTAACGGTTCGATCACGCTCACGACGGGCATGCTATCGCGCAAAGTGGTCGCTGGCACTTACGTAAAAACGGCAATAAACGCCGCACTAGAAAGCGTGACTAAGATACTGGCGAAAGAGCTATCACCGATTCGAGTCAACGCCGTCAGCCCTGGCATAACCATGACAACTGCCTCCA
>NZ_VFEB01000233.1:0-258 GCF_007858795.1 Vibrio sp. T20 | reverse complement strand
AGTTATCGTGGGAATAGGGTAGCGTTAAAAAACCGTGCTGTACGCCTTCTCGGTCAAAGTCAACGGTGGCTGTGATCGAGGTCTTTTGCATATCAACTCCTTCTTGTTCTTAAGCTTAGTTCACAGAACTTAAGGTTTGAAAAGTTAGTGTTTAATAAATAGGTGTCGTGGAAAATCACACAGGGTTTTTGCACCATCACGGGTGATCACAATGCTTTCGGTGGTTTCTAACCCCCAATCTTCAAACCATAGTCCCGG
>NZ_VFEB01000001.1:0-297 GCF_007858795.1 Vibrio sp. T20 | reverse complement strand
GTTGGGTATGAACAAACTCCTCAAGCTGTTCAATAAAGACTTCTTGAGGTACGACGGCATCTTGAAGAATCATATCCACCACACCTAAAAAGTCAGCGGTTTTCTCGGCAAGCAATTGATGTTCTAGTTCAAGATCTTCAATGGCTTGATCATTACCATACTTATTGAGGTAATAACGATAGATGATATCTTCTTTAGGGTGATGCACCTTATCAGAATGATTCATCAAATAATGAACCACTTCAGCGATCGGGCTGTAGTTTTTTTCACGCTCTTGTTTTAGACACTCTAACTTAT
>NZ_VFEB01000190.1:0-415 GCF_007858795.1 Vibrio sp. T20 | reverse complement strand
GCCACACAAGTCAGCGCTTATTGGCTACAGAGAGTGACAACCCAATAATACGAGAGAGCGCCAGTTACGTTAACCAATTCCATTTGATTGAAAACAGGCAAATACAACGTTTCGACTTTACTCTGAATGGCGAGCGATACTTCAACCAGATAACGCCTTACGAGGATGAGCATGGCATCACATGGTTTATTGGTATGTCGATCCCTGAAACCAACCTACTCGGTGCATTACCAGAAAACCAAAGAAACAGCTGGTTACTTGGACTAACGCTGAGTTGCATTGGTGTCATTGCCGGATTAATTGCTTTTAATCGAGTGACCCAACCCATCACCTCCACCGCAGATGCAGCAAAAGGTCTAGCGACTGGCGATTGGGACAGCAGCATGCCGAAACCAGGTAATATCTATGAAACTAG